>JABDMM010000084.1 GCA_013001465.1 Chitinophagales bacterium
TCGTCATCGTCTTCGTCGTCATCATCGTCATCATCGTCGGGGCAACCACAGGATGTTGACAATATTGCTTCAATAGGAGCTCCACTTACATCCAGCGATGCACAAATTCCTCCTCCACCGGGTACAAGTATAGTGAATAGATCAAAACCCGTTGTGTTACCAGGTAATACTACGTTGAGATCTAAAGTGATAGGATTATATACCAAACTATGTATGGTAAACAAACCGGATGTATCAATAGTAAACTCCGGGTTTGCAGAAATTTTTTCTATTACTAGATTTGTGCCGGTAGTAAGTACATATAGATTCAAATAACCATCTGGCACTAACATTGGAGAATCGATAGTAGCTGAAACTATAGCAGAATCTGCAAAACAGACAGAGTCAAAATCTGCAATTAGTGTTCCGGCATATGGTCTTTCTATCAGATATTTTGTTCCATTCACATCCAGCGCAGCACATACGCTCCCTCCACCCTGGATTAAAAGAGCATTGACATCAAATCCGGTTGTGACTCCGGGAACTACTATACTCAGATCAAGTGTACTGCTATCATAAACCAAAGTATGTATAGTGAAAAGGCCTGCATTGCTAAGAGGGAATTCAGGGAAGTCGCTTAAAGCTTCAATTATCAGATCATCTCCTGATGTCAATACATATGCGATCAGATAGTATACCGGAACGATCGCATCACCATTAGGTGTGGCAGTGATAAACTCAGTATTATCAAAGCATAAGGTATCGCCTCCGGAAATTGTACCAGCATGAGCCTGGACTGAAAAATCAAAACTTGCACCAGTGACGTCAAGTGAAGCACAAATATTACCTCCCCCCTGCACGAGTAAGTTATTTACATCCAGTCCTGTTGTCATACCAGGTATCACTATCGATAGATCCAATGTATTGCTATCGTATACCAGAGTATGGATCGTATATGAACCAGTATCAAAAACCGTAAATGAAGGTGTTGTATTAGTCTGTTGGATCGTAAGATCACCTCCGGAAGTAAGAACATACAATACTGAATAACCCGAAGGAACTATTGCATCACCATTGGGATTAGCTGTCAAGTTAAAAGGAAGAGCGGCAGAGCATGAAGGATTTGGTCCCGCTGTAAGGCTTCCGGCAAACGGCTTATCAACCCAGACCTTAGCTCCTGCAACATCAAGAGATGCACAAATACTTCCACCACCTTGAGTTAGTAAGGCATTCACATCAAATCCTGTGGTAACTCCAGGGATAACGATAGTCAGATCTAATGTATTTGGATCATAAACCAGAGTATGAATCGTGTAAATTCCCGGATGATCAATCGTAAATTCAGGGCTAAGTCCAACTTGTTCAATTACCAAATTCGAACCGGCTGTTAGCACATATAGCACCTGAAAAGGTTCTGAAAAAACAATATTACCGTCAGGTGTTGCTGAGATCAATGCAGAATCCAATAAACAAATGGAACTGTCCGCCGCAGTGATCGTACCTGCATCTACCTCCGTAAGTGTTACAGAAGCTCCGTTAACATCTAATGAAGCACAAATACTTCCACCACCTTGGATCAGTAGAGCGTTCACATCAACCCCTGTTGTTACGCCGGGAGTAATGATACTAAGATCTAAGGAGTTACTATCATATACCAGGCTATGAATAGTAAAAAGTCCGGCACTGCTGACCTGAAATGAAGGTTGCATTGCAACTTGTTCTATTACCAGGCCGGGTCCGGAAGTTAAAACATAGATCAGGGAATAACCTGCAGGTATGATCTCATCACCGTTAGGAGTTGCGGTGATCAATTGCGTTCCACCTGAATAACAAATGGAAGAAACATTTGCAGTGGTCGTCCCTGCAAATGGATTATCAACTATAATTTGCGCTCCAGCTACATCCAAAGATGCGCAAATCGATCCTCCGCCTTGCACGAGCAAAGCGTTTACGTCAAATCCGGTTGTAACACCTGCTATAATAATTCCCAGATCAAGTGTATTGCTATCATATACTAAAGTATGAATAGTATACAAACCCCCGGCTGATACATTGAAAATCGGCTGATCGCTGCTTTGTTCAATGACCAAACCGCTGCCGGATGTTAGAACATAAACGATCTGATATCCTGCAGGGATGATCGCATTTCCATCCGGAGTTGCTGAAATCCCGGTGCTATCCAGCAGGCATATGGTGTCCATATCTGCGCTTAAACTTCCTGCATCCACCGGAAATAGGTTAAATACCGCACCGTTTAGATCTAAAGCTGCACAAATACTACCTCCCCCCTGCACTAAAAATTCGTTGATATCCAGTGCAGATGATACTCCAAGACTTACTGTAGAAAGGTCGAGAGTATTAGAGTCATAAACAAGAGTATGTATTCTATAGAGTCCAGAATTACTTACGGTGAATGTTGGTGAACTATTTAAAGCTTCCATTATGTAGTTGTTACCGGAAGTAAGCACATATATAAATGAATAGGAGTCCGGTATTGATGGGACACTATCATGCATTGCAGTTAGTGTTGCATTGCCTCCATCGTAGCAGGAAGTTGAGGTTGGAGTCAAACTACCGGCGTCAGGAGCGTTTGCATTAACTGAAGCACCAGTTACATCAAGTGAAGCACAAATGTTTCCTCCACCTTGAATTAATAATGTATTAACATCGAAACCGCTTGTAATTCCTGGGATTACAATACTAAGATCTAAAGTGTTGCTATCATAAACCAGACTGTGAATGGTATAGGATCCTCCACTGTTTACAACGAACTCAGGGAAAGCACTCAATTGCTCAATGATCAAGCTGTTTCCAGAGGTAAGGACATAGTTTAAGATATACCCTGTTGGGACATGTTGATTGCCGTCGGAAACTGCAGAAATGATCGCTTGACCGTTAACCAGACAAGCATTAGATATTGCAGGTGTCAGGGTACCGGCATTTGGTGCCGATTCAACTTTAAACTGAGCACCACTAACGTCCAGTGCCGCACAAATCGTACCTCCACCCTGCACTATAAGATTTACAATATCTAACCCTGTGGTTATCCCAGGAATTACAATTGAAAGGTCTAAAGTATTCGGATTGTAAACAAGGGTATGAATAGTATAAGATCCTGCAATTACGTCAAATTGTGGAGTTGAACTTACCTGTTCGATAACTAAGTTGCTTCCACTTGTCAATACATATATTTGGGAATACCCTGGAGGGATCATTGGCCAGTACATATGACTTGCACTTATAGTTGTTGTACTTGTATCATTAAGGCATGAGTTAAATGGGTTGGCAGAAAGTGATCCTGGATAAGGATATTCAATTAGAATTGAAGCTCCAATGAGATCAAGTGAAGCACAGATAGATCCCCCGCCCTGGATCAATAAACTATTAATGTCAAATCCTGTAGTTAATCCGGGTGTTACGATAGATAGGTCAAGTGTATTGCTATCATAAACAAGTGTGTGTATTGTGAAAAGACCACCCATCATCACATTAAATTCCGGTATAAGGTTGGTTTGTTCGATCACTAATCCACTTCCTGACGTAAGTACATAAACTACCTGATATCCATTGGGAACGACTTCATTACCATCAGGTATTGCCTCCAGTAACGGTGTACCTCCCAAAGCACAAACAGTATCTGCCACGGCAGTTAATGTTCCAGCATCTGGAGACAAAAATTCGAAAGTTGCACCAGCAACATCAAGAGAACCGCAGATGCTTCCTCCTCCCTGAACGAGAAGATTTAAAACATCCACCGCAGTAGAATTGCCGGGAGTGACATTACTCAAATCCAGTGTGTTGGGGTTATAAACAAGCGTATGGATTTTATAGGAGCCTGAGTTAACTATGAAGACAGGACTGGTGTTTAATTGTTCTATCAATAGATTACCGCCACTGGTTAGAACGAACACAGTTGAAAATCCCGGGGGAATACTTGCGTCTCCATTCAGGCTTGCACTGATGATCACAGAGTCAGGATCACAGGCAATAAATGGATCACTGGTAAGTGTACCAGCTTTGGGCTCATTGATCACTATAGAAGCACCTACTACATCAAGTGAAGCACAAATATTACCACCACCTTGAATCAAAAGAGCATTGACATCAAATCCGGTTGTGACACCGGGTACTATTATGCTCAGATCAAGTGTAGTATCATGTACAAGTGTATGAATGGTGTAAAGTCCACCCCCACTGACTTGAAATTCTGCGAAAGCGCTTACCTGTTCGATCACCAGATTATTAGAACTTGTAAGAACATAAGTTGTAATAAATCCCGGTGGTACAATACTATTTCCATCCGGTGTGGCATTTATTAGGGCTTGTCCTCCCGTAGCACATTGTGTGTCAAAAACTGCTGTTATAGTCCCTGCATTTGCCATACAAGAATCTACACTTAAGGCAGAAAAATTGATCGTATAATCTTCCGCTTCACCTTTGAAGATCATACCACAAGCAGGAGGGAAACTTTGAAGACCACTACTGACTCGCATGGTTGTCTGACCACTTACCCAGGCCGGTATAGCTAATATTCCATTCACTGTTTTTTTTCCGCTTCCCTGAAAAACTATTTCACCGGCGTCGACAAAATCTCCATCTTTATTATAGTCGATGTAAACCGACCAGAAGCTAATCTTAGAAAATACAGGATAAGAAGCGGTGAGTGATAAATACTGTTGACTGTTTGGTTCTGCATTTATAGTCATATGTTTATAATCTCCATATCCCATATCCCTTGCAGACAAACAAGTAAAGTTACTACCAACATTCACTGCTGAGATCCAGGATTTCTGGCTTTTAAATCCATAAACTCCACAATATTGTTGGGCTTGTAATACCAAAGGAGACAGAAAGATCACTAACAAGCATACAGCTTTCAACAAAGGCAACATAGGATTGCTACCTTTCAAAGGTTTTGGTATAAGGGTCATAAGAAGTATTTAATATTTCATAATAGACTGAAAGATAATAATAGTATGGTAAAATGTTCGAATAAACACTAAAAATATATGTATTAATAATATGGAATTCATCTGATTGTCAAAAGATGAATTGGATTCTATTTGTTAGATTTATATCAAATCTTTAAAAATGAAATCTTCAATCACTGCTTTCTTACTGCTGGTCTTTCCGACAGTTATGTTTTCACAAGTTATAACAGAGGTTCTTTGTGACAATTTTGATACACTTACCCCCGGTAATACACTTACTTCTGAATCTAATATCTGGGAAACCTGGAGTGGTGGAATTGGTACAAGTGAGGACCCTATGCTATCTTCAACCCAGTATGTGTCTTTACCAAATTCAGTATATGTCATGAGCAATGGTGCAACAAATGGTCCTGTTGATTTCGTGTTACCTTTCCCTTCCGTATATACATCAGGTAAATATGAATTCAGCATGATGATGTATGTAACACAAGGCAACGGAGCTTATTTTAACTGTGGAGGTGGTTGGAAGTCTGGTGGAGTTGATTACGATTATGGTAGCGAGATCTATTTTAATACAGACACAACTGGGTCTGTGGTCAGAGGTGGAATTACTGAGTTTATGTTCACGTACCAGAAAGATGTTTGGATGGAGGTAAAAGCTCAGATAGACCTGGGAGGTTCACAGTTCGAACTCATTATTGATGGCGATACCTTAGGTTCACATTTCTATAATGCAGCTTTTGGAGTTGTTGATATATTTGCTGCTGCTTATACTGATACAAGCAGACAAGTAAATGGGGTCGCTGAATTCTATATTGACAATGTTTGTCTTAAAGAGCTTTCTCCCGAGCCAACTGGGATATCTGAAATCGAAGATTTGAATTTTTTCGTTTATCCCACAGTAAACGATGGTACTTTTTCTGTCCAAATTATGCATCCGGCTGCCACAGGAACAACGGTCTATCTTAGCGATGTTAGCGGTAAACTGTTAGTTGAGAAAAGAATGAATAGTGGGCTCAGCAACTTTGTTCTTAGCAATTTAGATCCAGGAGTTTACTTTATAACTCTTTTTAACGGTAAACAAAGGACTAGCCAGAAAATACTGATCTATTGATAAAGGAGCAGAGTTATTCCCTAAGAGCAAAGAATCTTAAGGTTTTCCAAATAAAATCAAACTAATCTCATCTTTTGTAATGATGTAAATCATTTCCACCCCCGGATATTCATGATAATTTAATCTTATTGTTCAATAACAAAGAAGGTCATGTTTTAGAATAGCTTTTTTACTTCTTGATAATGAGATTTTTATTTCTAAATGATCCAATTTTTATTCTCTTGATCTTACCGGTCATTGTTGGAAAGTCTTTGATTTTAAATGCTCAGGAGGATTCGATAGACTTGAAACATTCTACCACAAGGGATTTTCAACGGATTAGCGTATTCCCTGCTATCAGTTACACCCCTGAAACTAAAATTACCCTCGGTGCCATAGGTTATTATTTTATGGATCTTTCAAAAGGGGGTAAGAAAAGTGATCTTTCCAACATCAACTTTCTGATCATATATACAACCGCTAAACAAGTAGCAATTGAAAGTAAATTTGAATTGTATTTTGATTCAAACAATTGGAGATCGAGAGGTGAAATATTTTATAATCATTATCCCGACCGTAATTATGGCGTTGGCAACGATGCATCGGTTAGCATTGCAGAGTATAGGAGCGGGCCGGAGAACCCCCCGGATACGATCAATTATCTTTCAGTAAATACTGACAGGATCAAGTTTTCCCCGACACTGTTAAGGTTGATCAAGCCTAACCTCTATCTCGGCTTACAAACTGATATAGAATATATTTATAACTATCGTCCTCTATATAAACATAAATACCTGGATGGTGATTCAACGCTCATCAGTGAGTTTTCTGCAAACGGTCTTAGATCCGGAATTGGATTGCAGATGCTATTTGATAGCAGAGACAACATACTGAATCCTCTAAAAGGCTATCTTGTCGAATTTGGGAGCATGCATTATGGCAGTGTAACACTTAGTGATTTCTCATTCAATAGTTATCGTATTGATGCCAGGGCATATTATAACCCTGTGCTGAACCATACGATCGCTCTCCAAACTGTTTTCGATTTCCGAGAAGGAGAAGGTCCATATGCCTTAAGAACACTAGGAAGAATAGGAGGTCGTGACTTTTTGAGGGGGTATTTTCAGGGGACATATCAGGATCTAACCTTACTAGGTTTTCAAATCGAATACAGGTTACCTTTCTGGCGGGAAGAACAGGAATCTAAACTCTGGCAAATATGGAAAAGGCTAGGTATCGCTGTGTTTGCCGGCACTGCACAAGTAGCTGAAGTTCCATCGGATATTAGTTTAGACAGGTTCCGATCTAGTGTGGGTGGTGGTTTAAGAGTCCTGTTTTCGAAAGAATCCAGAGTAAACATAAGGATAGACTATGCTGTAGGCCTGGCAAAGAATTCTGATGGCAATGGGAAGCGGCAGAAGGGACTCTATTTTTATTTATCGGAAGCTTTTTAATTAAACGACGATGTCAATATTAGTTGATGATAAAAGAACGATCCGGTCATGGGCAATGTACGACTGGGCAAATTCCGTTTATTCCCTGGTTATTGCATCCGCTATCTTTCCTGCATACTATAATACAATAACAGCGGCTACAGGTCATTCGACGATCTTCTTCCTGGGAATCGAATTTGCTAATACCGCACTATATTCAATTTGCCTTGGGCTCGCATTTGGTACCATCGCTATTCTGTCTCCTATCCTTGGATCGATCGCTGATGCTTATGGCAAGCATAAGTTCTTCATGAAGATCTTCTGTTACATCGGAGGGCTTTCATGCTGCAGCTTATTCTTTTTCAAAGGTTATAATGTGAGTTTCGGATTACTATCGCTCTATTTAGCTACTATAGGCTACTCCGGTAGCATCGTTTTTTACAATTCATACTTGCCATCTATTGCATCTCCTGAAAAGCAAGATAGTGTATCTGCAAAAGGGTTTTCCTATGGATATATCGGATCTACCATCCTTTTGCTTTTAAACTTGCTGTTAATACTCAACCAGGAAGCACTCAATGTGAAGGATGATACTTTGCTGCCACGATTGGCTTTTCTCATTACCGGGATCTGGTGGTTAGGTTTTGCTCAGATACCCTTTATTAAACTTCCGGATGCTGTCTTTAAACCCATAGCGAAAACTGGAACAAATATTCTTCTTAGTGGATATTCTGAACTCAGGAAAGTGATTCTTTCGATCCATGATCAAAAGGTTCTTAGGGTTTTTCTGTTAGGGTTCTTTTTTTCGATTATGGGTGTTCAAACAGTAATGTTCATGGCGGCCTCATTTGGAGAAAATGAGATAAATCTAAACTTAACTCAACTCATTATAACTATATTGATAGTTGAGAATATTGGGATTGTAGGAGCATATCTCTTTGCATTTTTATCTCAAAAGTTCGGAAACATTAAAGCTCTTATTCTCGCAATATTGATCTGGGTCATTATTTGTTTTGGAGCATATTATATTGAAACGCCCGTACACTTCTACTTTGCCGGCTTTTTTATTGGACTCGTGATGGGTGGATTTCAGTGTCTTGCACGCTCTACTTACTCCAAACTTATTCCAAAGACTAAAAATGATGCTGCATACTTTAGCTTTTATGATGTTGCAGAGAAATCTGCCATGATGCTCGGACTGGTAATGTTCGGTTATCTCAACCAACTTACAGGCAGTATGAGGAACTCCATTGTAGCTGTTGCTATCTGGTTTAGTATTGGGCTGATAGCTATGATCTTGCTCCAAAAGATGAAACCATTATTGAAACAGGAGTCTTAGCAAACAAATTTATGCAGTCGCTTTATATACCATGTCGCCGCCAATAAAAGTATATTCATCTCTTACTTTCCTTCTGTTGAACCTAAAAATCAGCCTTATCAGCCAAGGGAAAGTTCTTTCAATAAAGTAAGTTAACTTACCGATAAAAGTGAAGATTATTTTGGGACTTCTACTTGTGATCATATCTACAATTCTTCTCGCAACATGCAGCGGTTTATCTCTTAGCACATTTTTACGCTGAGGAAGATAAACCCATTTTCCGTTATGCTCAAGAATTTTTTTACGGGAATCATTCTGAACAAAACTACAATACGCAATACCGATATGTATCCCTGTACCTTCAAGTTCGATGCGGAGTGCATCGACCATAGCTGATTGTGCAATTTTCGAACAACTATACAGAGAACTATATGGGATACTTACAAAACCAGCAATACTGTTAATAAAAATAACATGACCTTTTGTCTTCTTTAAATAAGGCAATGCTGCTTGGGTGGGAAATACACTTCCCAAAAAGTTTGTGTCCATCACCTGATGAAGCACGTTAGGATTCATTTGTTCTATAGAGCCTCGTGAAGTAACCCCAGCATTATTCACAAGGATATCAACTCTGCCAAAGGTTTCAATACAATCGTTAACTAGTTTATTGCATTCATCAGGAGATCGGACATCTGCAATGACTGAAATTACTTTTGCACCCCTGGATCTTAACTCTGCCTCGGTAATTTTTAATTTTTCGGGATCACGACCATTCAATACCAGATTCACTCCTCTTGTTGCAAGTTCTTCGGCGATCGCTTTACCAATTCCCATACTGGAACCTGTTATAATAGCTACTTTATTTTTCAGATCTTCATTCATACAATTGTCAATTTACTACCATCTTACAATAATTTTACCCATAGATTTTCGGGATTCAAGGAATCGATGGCTATCTGCGAGTTCGTCGATCGAGAACTCTCCACCTACCTCAGGCTTCAAGATCCCCTCTTCTGTCATTTTAACTACTTTTTTCATCACCCTTTCTATCATGTGTGGGCGCTGGTCTGCAATCCGGAGCATATTCACACCGATCATTCCCCGAGAATTCATCAAAAACGCAACTGGATGATATATGCCAAAACCGATCCCAACCCGAATTTTTCCTAATAATCCTTTTGCCTGCGTCATTGCCGAACCTCCGAAAGTGATAATGCGACCTCCAGCTCCAAGGAGACGGAAACCTTTCTTAACAGAACTTCCTCCAATAGGATCGAAAACAACATCCAGACCACGTTTCCCGACTATTTTTCTTATAACTTCAGCAAAATCCTCTTTACGGTAATTTATAGCGTGATGTACCCCTGAATCCTTTAAAGACTGAATTTTCTTGTCAGACCCTGCAGTACCGAAAATGATGCATTCATGATGTTGAGCGATCTGTATCAAAGCTGTTCCTACTCCACCTGCGGCAGCATGGATAAGGACATGATCGTTCTTATGAAGACGTACCATCTCTATGGAAAGCATATATGCAGTGCAATACTGAGTAGAAAGAGCTACTCCTACACCCGCATCCATATCATCAGGGATTTTGGCGATAGCTCTTCTATCTGAAACAGCAAACTCTGCATAGCCGCCAAAACGTGTGAGGGCGGTGACGCGATCCCCAACATTAAACTCTTCTACACCTTCTCCTTTTGCATCTATTGTACCAACGACATCATAGCCTAGAATAGCAGGAAGTGGGGGAGCATCTTTATAGTGACCAAGACGAGCCATGACATCTGCAAAATTAAGTCCGAATCCTTCTACCTTTATTAATACCTGATCATGCCCGGGAATGGGTTTATCGATTTCTCTGATCTCAAATGCCTCCTCTGGTTTTCCATTCTTTATAAGATATGCAGCTTTCATACTACTGGCTTTGAATAATATGTACTATCAATAAGTTAAACTATAGGTAATTTGATACAAATCGGGTGATTTAAATCAGTTCATTGAATGAGATATCTCAGTCACCTTAAAAATTCTGAATATTCATTCAAGAAATAGGACCGCAGAGCATTAATAATAGTAATAGAAATGTTTAACTTCAATAGCATTTCTTTACGCATTAAATTCCTATCAAAGCAATGGAGATCTCAAAATTCATTCTCATTTTAATCATAAGTTGTGCTTTTGCTTCCTGCACACCCGCAATAGAGGGGGTTGAAGAGGATACACCATTGGAGCATAGCACAGAATTAAAGATCCACAATCTCGAACCAGGAGATGTTGAGATTCTTGTGATTGATGAGTGCGAGTACATCGTCTATAAAGAAAAGGATGAGGGGAACTATGCTTATGGTTATATGGCTCATAAGGGGAATTGTTCCAATCCAATTCACAGTTTTAACAGGACTGAATAAAACGAATAAACCCACCGATTAGGTGGGCTTATTTACTGTGATTCAGCTGGGACTCGAACCCAGGGCCCACGCCTTAAAAGGGCGTTGCTCTACCAGCTGAGCTACTGAATCGACCTGTTCTTTCTAAATGAAGTGCAAAGATAATTGTTTACACTTTTTTTCAAAGGTTTTTTTCTTTTGTCTACAAGATAATTACACCTTCGGCTTCAAAAACCACTTCTATCTCGGCTTCTGTGATCTTTTCGATCTCTTCTTTTGATGCTCCTTCATCCTCAGCATAATGACGTAACATATCAACCGAAGTGGTATCCAACATTGCGATTCCCTCGATAACAACCTCTTTGCCGGATATGTCTTTCGGCACGAAAAATCCATAATCTTTAAATGTAACTCGCATAGGATCTCCTTCAGGTCGTACTAATGTCATCCAGCAGCCTTTTTTCTGACATACTTTCTCCACTTTACCTTTGACTTTTGCTTTCATTTCATCTTTCCCAGCCATATCCGAGGTTAACTTCCCGATATCCATCGCTCCGTCTTCATCGATCTTTACTCCTACATATGTTTTGTCACCGATCTCTTCAACCGGCGGAGTTTCTTTCTCTGCCTGTTGTTGATTACAAGATGAAAAAATAATGATCGACATGATCAATACCGGAAATAATAATTTGATTTTCATTTGAATAATAAGTTTAAGTAAAAAGATGGTTTCTTTAATGATTTACGTAAATCCAGATCGTCGAACATACAGGATATTAAATCCCGAAGCGCCGGATTACGTTTTGCTTTTCCAATGATGAAATTAAACAACGTTGGGTAATTTGCCAATCGTTGCATACGATAACTTAGAGATAATTCCTGTCCAATTTTTTTATACAGGTTATCTTCATAATTTTTCAATCTTCCTTCTGAGAATACATTCTCTTCCACTAAATCCTCAATAGTATCTGCAGCGATCTCAGCGCTCACCATAGCATTGCCAATTCCTTCACCTGTAAATGGATCTATAATTGCAGCGGCATCTCCAAGTAATATATACCCATCTCCATGTATTTTCCTTTTAACTGAACCGAGTGGTAAAGGAAATAGTTTTACATCGCCCATGATTTTAGCATTTGTAAATCGTTTTTTGAGAACTGAATCCCGTTCTACTATTTCAAAAAAGAGCTTCTTTAGATTGTGTTTTTTTGATTTGATCACATCGCTGCGAATCCCAAGCCCAACATTTGATAATCCATTTTTCATCGGGAATAACCAGAAGTACCCTGGGAGCAGACCTTTCAAAAATAACAGTTCGATATAATTCTGATCATTAAATCCTTCCACACCGCTTACATAAGCTCTCAGACCGACCGAATGATGTTTTGCGTCAACTTCAATTCCAGCTTCTTTTTTCGCAAATGCTGAATGGGCTCCATCTGCTGCAACAATTAGATCACAATAGAGATCAGCACTATTTTTACCAAAAACCCTCCAACCTCCGCCTTCCCTTTTCCAATCCGTAATCCAAAAGGATTCTCTGACATCTATAAGGTCATTGCTTTTGCAATTTTCAACGAGGTAATTATCAAAGTCAATTCTTTTTGCAATAAAACCAGGTGCATTTTTTAGAGTTGTTCCGTTTTTTTTAAATGGGATCTCGATGGTTTCTTGTTTCGGAGAACCAAATGTTACTCCCCATGATCCTAATAGGAATTGTTGTTTCACGAAATCAGAATGGATTTCTGTTCCAAGTCTTTTAAATTGTTGAACTACTTTACCGCTAAGAGCATCTCCACATATTTTATCTCTGGGGAATGTGGCTTTATCGATAAGAGTTGATGGAATTCCTTTCTTCGCAAGAAACAAAGCTAGTGTTGAGCCGGCAGGTCCGGCTCCGATGATACAGATTTTAGCTTTGAGCATGCAGTTCGATTGTCTTTGCCAAAGTTGATGTTTTCTATGGTGGTGTGCAAGTAATTACGGTTTGAATTTTTTTACCGCAGAGGGCGCGGAGGTTTTATGGGAAGTATTTTTTGAGAAGGCCTCGGAATCCATCGGCAGAGTATAGTCCGGATTCTCTTCCTACCATTTTGCCATCCGAATTGAAGAACAGAATAGTTGGATATTGTTTGACGTTATATGTTTCTGATATGTCCATTCCGTCGAAGAACTCGACATTGACCTTATATGCAAGTAGATTTGCATTGACATGATCAGCTATTTCGGGATCTGAATAGACAAGCTCATCCATTAATTTGCAAGGAGCACACCAGGTGGCATAAAAGTCTACGAAATATGGCTTATCTACCATTTTAGCAAACTCAGCAAATTCGCTGTATGCAAATTCAAGATCGTAGAAAGAAACGCCAGGGATGTGGACAAGAGAAGAGTCTATCGAACTATCAGCTTCAAAGGATATACTATCGCTTTGAGCTGAAACTGATAAATTAACAACTGTAATTAGTGTTGTTAAAAACACAAAACTCTTCTTCATGACGCTCATCATTGTTACTACAGATAAATATAAGAAATCCAGCAATCTCAGTGCTACTCTACGCCAAGAGATTTCATGGTCTCAATATTAAGATTTCCAACAGGTAATCCTTTATCGTGCTGATAATTAGTTAATGCAGCTCGAGTTTGTGGTCCTAATATATTATCAACCGGTCCCGGATCGTAACCTTTAGCTTTTAACGCTAATTGTATCTGCCGTATTTTAGTTGAGGTGATTTGATCTCCACAAAGTACTTCTCTCCATGCCTGATAACCACCATCTTTCACTTTTACTTTTTTCAATACTTTCTTATAAGTTGCAGGCACTTCAACCTTCTCAGTCTTAGCAGGTGCTACTAAAACTTCCTTAGTTACTATTTTAGTTGCAGCAGGAGTAGTGATCTCACGTGTAAAAGATGGAGTCTTCATCACTCTTCTTCTTACTGTTTTATATTTTGCAGGAACATCCTCAAGACACATCACCTGGCAATCTTCAGGATCTGCAGACAAACAAGTAGGATCACCCATTTTCTTCACCCATTGAGTTGAGGATGGAGCAACCATGATCTCTTCAGTAACATACTCGTATTCCGCAGGAACAGTCTCTGTTCGCTTGCTTTCAGGCCTAACAATGATCGTTTCAGTAATCGTTTTATAAGTTGCCGGGACAACCTGAGTTTTATAACTTACCGGTTTGTCGATCACCATTTCATCAACATATTTGAACTGATCCGGTACATAACATCTGGCATAACATTTTCCTTTTTCTGCATTTGGAGGAAGATCGTCTGTTGCTGCCATTAGCTTCTCTTTCTTTTGAGCTGTTTTCGTTTCTTCACTCTTAGTCACTTTGTTTGTAGGCTGCGTTGTAGATTCCTCAACAACCTTTGTCTTAGGAGTGGCTTCTTCCGGTTTGGTTTCGATCGTAGGAGTCGTAGGATTTACTGGATCACTCACCGGCTCTTTATTCTCGTCAACACCCTCATAAATATTCAGGTCTTTATTCTCTTCTTTCAATTTTTCCACATCCGGATGGCCTGTATCGATGTAGATTTGTCCGTTTACATTAACAGAGGCAGCAATAATCATTACAAATACGATCGCTGCTAAATTGAATTTTCTATTGATAATCATTTGAATTGCTTTATTTTATAAAAGTTTTTCGTGCCTTGTTTCGGCAAATTTATAGTTAAATAAGGAATTATTAAATTAAATACGTGCACAGTACTTCACAAGTTTACTATATTGATGTCTACAATTCAGTATAGTTCAATTCATTTATAAATTTCTAAACTTTAAACTCAAGTGGATAACTATTTAAACCATTTCAATCTTATCGGTACTGACAAGAATTATCATTCAACCGAAGACTACAATAATACAGACGTGCTGGTGATCGTTTTTAGTTGCAACCACTGTCCATATGCAAGAGCATATATCAATCGAATCCATAATTTTGTTTCTGACTACAAGAACAAGAGTGTTAAATTATTAGTAATTAATCCAAATGATGCGAGCAGATATCCTGCCGATAGTTTTGATAATATGATTCCAATGGCAAAACAACTAGGTGTCGAGGGGTTGTATTTGTATGATGAAGATCAATCAGTAGCGAAGGCTTATAATGCCCAGAGAACCCCGGAAATTTTCGTTTATGATAAGGATCGTAACTTGAAATATCATGGTGCCTGGGATGATAACTATGAAAATCCTGAATCGGTTACCAAAAAATACCTTCGTGAGGCAGTAGATGCGATTTTAGAAGGAAAAGACCCGGCGGTAAGAGAAACTCAGCCGATCGGCTGCTCCATCAAATGGAAAGAAGCATAGTTTATTCTAACTTTGCTTTCCACTTTAATTTATGAAAGATAAGGTTGTCATAATAACCGGTGCTTCTTCTGGTATTGGTCTTGCAACAGCAAAAAAATTTGCTGCTGAAGGTTGCAAAACCGTGCTTGCTGCCAGAAGCGTAGACAAGTTGCAGGATCTTCAGGCTGAAATACGATCTTTATTTCAAACTGAATGTATTTGCATTGGTGTAGATGTGACTATAGAAGAGGATTGCAAGCTTTTGATCAACAAATCGATCGATGCATTCGGAAGAATTGACATTTTAATTAATAATGCAGGCATCTCCATGAAGGCTGCTTTCGCAGATCTGGATCTCGATGTTCTTAAAAAAGTGATGGATGTCAATTTTTGGGGTACCGTTTACTGTAGTAAATACGCTTTACCACATATTCTAAAATCAAAAGGAAGTATTGTAGGTGTCTCTTCAATCGCAGGATATCGAGGCCTGCCGGGTAGGACAGGATATTCTGCTTCCAAATTCGCAATGCAGGGTTTTCTCGAATCTCTTCGTACAGAGCACCTTTACGACGACATTCACATTATGATATTTTGTCCGGGATACACAGCATCAAATATCCGCCATAAAGCGCTTCTTTCAGGTGGAGAAATGCAAGGCGATTCGCCACGAAAGGAAAAAGCAATGATGACAGCCGAAGAGGTTGCTGATGTTCTGTATACTGGCGTTAAGAAACGAAAAGAGATCGTTACCCTTACTACTCAAGGGAAACTAACCGTTTTCTTAAATAAATGGGTGCCAACGTTTATGGATAAACTTGTATTTAATGAAATTGCTAAGGAGAAAGATTCTCCTTTTAAAAAACCTACAAACTAAACATGAATACAGAAACTCTTACTATACAAAACAATATCGAGGCTATCTGGGATAACCGCGATCTGTTAATGGAAGAAAACAGCAAAACTGCGATCAGAGAGGTTATTGCAATGCTGGATTCCGGAGAATTGCGTGTCGCTGAATTTCAAGATGATTCTTGGAAGGTAAATGAATGGGTAAAAAAAGCGGTAATTCTATACTTTCCAATTCAAGAAATGAAAAAGATATCTGTTGGCCCTTTTGAATTTTATGACAAAATCGATTTAAAGAAAAACTACGATGAGCTCAATGTTCGTGTGGTTCCTCATGCGATCAGCAGATATGGTTCTTATGTTGCACCCGGAGTTATCATGATGCCGTCTTATATCAATATTGGTGCGTATGTCGACAGCGGAACCATGGTGGATACCTGGGCTACAGTTGGGTCGTGTGCACAAGTTGGTAAAAACGTTCATCTTAGTGGTGGCGTTGGTCTTGGTGGTGTTTTAGAACCTGTGCAGGCTTCGCCTGTTATCATTGAAGATAACTGTTTTATTGGCTCACGTTCGATCCTTGTTGAAGGGGTGCATGTTAAGAAGGAAGCTGTGTTAGGTGCGAATGTTGTAATTACCCAGTCAACAAAGATCATCGACGTAAGTGGTGATCAGGCGGTTCATTATAAAGGCGAAATTCCGGAAAGGTCTGTGGTGATTCCCGGTAGTTATGAAAAAGAATTTAAAGCAGGAAAGTATAATGTACCTTGCGCTCTGATCATAGGAAAAAGAAAAGAATCAACAGATAAAAAAACATCCCTTAACGATGCTTTAAGAACGTTTAATGTTTCTGTCTAATTAAAAACAACTACAACTATGGATATTGAAGTAAGAACATCCCTTAATGAAGACAAGAAAGGTTTTTATATCGGCGACAGGTTAATATTACCTTTTAAATGTCACATCATCAAAATCATTGCCGGCCATAATATTTTCACAGAAATGGTAGGTTCTAATCACATTAAAATTTCACAGGAACCTCACAATACTTCGATCTATTTCCGCTCCGGGGGGAAACTGGCTAATTACCTCAATCCCGAAAAAACAGTTAAAATGGTGGTGTGTGATCTCAATAAAGAGCTCACTGAAATCGGCAACCATATCAAGCTTATCATCGAAATTGAGGAAAATCATAAAGTCACTATCCACGAACCTTCTGATGATATGATCTTCATCGAATAAAATGAAATTTGATCTTACACATGACATATTCAAAACCATTGCTGAAGTTTCCAACGAAATGGGAATTCCGGTTTTTGTGGTTGGCGGCTTTGTAAGGGACCGTATTCTTGGACGGTCTTGCAAAGACATCGATTTCGTATGTGTAGGTGACAGCATCTCTTTTGCAAAAGAGTGTGCCAGAGTTATCGATCCAAAGATCAATGTTTCCTATTTCAAGAACTTTGGCACTGCTATGTTCAGATATGAGGATCTCGAAATTGAATTTGTAGGTGCCAGAAAAGAATCATACTCTACAAACTCGAGAAAACCTGATGTTGAGCAAGGAACAATAGAAGATGACCAGCTTCGCCGAGATTTTACAATAAATGCACTTGCAGTTGAAATTACCGGTGATACCGAATCAGAGATCATCGACCCTTTTAATGGCTTACAAGATCTTGAACAGCAGATAATAAAAACTCCCACCGATCCCGATATTACTTTCTCAGATGATCCTTTGAGAATGATGCGCGCCATCCGTTTTTCTTCTCAGCTGAAATTCGATATCGATCCTGATGTTATGAAAGCGATAGAACGCAATAGTTCAAGGATACAAATAGTTTCTATGGAAAGGATAATCGATGAATTGAACAAGATCATTCTGTCCCCGAAACCATCTGTTGGCTTCGACATGTTGTTCAAGTCCGGTGTTTTGAAATTGATCTTTCCTGAAATGGTCCAGTTATATGGTGTTGACGTTAAAAATGGTATCGGTCATAAGGATAACTTCTATCACACTTTGAAGGTTTTGGACAATGTCGCTGAGAAGTCTGATGACTTATGGCTCAGGTGGGCTGCAATTCTTCATGACATCGCGAAACCGGCAACAAAACGTTTCGATGATGAGAGTGGCTGGACATTTCATGGTCATGAGTTTCTGGGTTCTAAAATGGTCCCTTCCATTTTTAGACGGCTAAAATTGCCTCTGAATGATAAAATGAAGTTTGTAAAGAAATTAGTGCTTCTGCATTTGCGTCCCATCAGCCTTACTTCAGAAAACATTACCGACTCTGCAGTGCGGCGTTTATTGTTCGAAGCAGGAGATGATATCGATGCGCTAATGCAGTTATGTGAAGCCGACATCACTTCAAAAAACAAGCAAAAAGTTCAGCGATACCTTAAGAATTTTGAACTGGTGCGCGAGCGATTGAAAACAGTCGAAGAAA
>JABDMM010000011.1 GCA_013001465.1 Chitinophagales bacterium
CAATATCCCGTTTCTTCCCCTTCAGCAGTAACCAAGGACCATACGACAGAATAAGTACTTATTACAGGGGTTCCTATGAAACTGTGGAGATAAAATTCGATTCGACTGGAAACAACAAGAAGTTTAATACAATAGAATTTCAGGCAAAGTACAAACTTGCGATCGGCAAGAAGCATATGTATCTCTTTTATTTCGGGTCTTTAAATTCTGTTCAGTCAACTGCAAGCTTTATTCCTCAGATGAATAATAAATCCTGGGTGAGAATGCATTATCATGAATTAGAAGGTCACTTTCAGATTTTGCCAAAAACTTTCCTCTCAATGTATTACGGATTTCAGAGATCGATTGGCAATGCAGAGACTAATCTGGATACTGAAACACTCAGAGCACGAGATCAAAAAGACAGAGCAATTGGTATCGGACTTAACATAGAAATTACACAAAACACCGGGCTTTATCTCAGACACCGCTGGTTTAAACATCAGGATTTAAACTTTGGTGAAGATCTTCTACAAGGAAAAGAATCCATATTCGAACTTAAAACATTCTTCTGATGCGAAACATAATAAGATATACAGCAATAATTATGGTGATTCTGACAGCATCGGATGCGATTGCACAGAACAAAAAAGTTACCCTTAATGGAACTGGTAGATCTATCATGTTGATGGATAAACTTGGAGGTGAGTTAATGGAAACCGATACCACATCATTCGATAGATCATTCAATGGTTATGCATTACTTGATCTCGATCTAACCATCAGACCAAACAAAGTGACGCAGATCGAAGCTATATTCAGGCTTAGGAATGAGTTTGGTGGATTCTGGGGGGCTGGTGTAACCGTTGATGTCAGAAAACTCTTTATCGAAGGACTCATTAAAGAGGTTTTAAGATACAGAGTTGGTGATTTTAATCTTGAATTGACACCGTATACACTGATCAATCCACAAGAGGATGGCATGGTAAATGAAGCAGAAATCTTTACAGATTTTAAACATTTTCACTACTACGACAATTATTATGAACAAGAAAGGTGGAGATTTCAAGGTTTACAACTGGAATTTGCCCTTAATGCGGAAAAGGGATTCAAACAAATGGAATTCATGACTTTTTTATCACGTACCAGAGGAGCAGCTTTATTTTCAAGTCCTGAGCAGTATTATGCCGGAGCTCACTGGGCTATTGAGCAAAGCGACCGCTTCAACGCAGCTGTAAATTATGTGAATTTATTCGACATACCATCAACTATTAGTTCAGACAGAAGATTCAACAATGGAGTTTTATCCATAATGGCTGAACTCAAAGAAAAATTTGGAGAAACGACTGTAAAGCTAAATTTGGAAGGTGGTCAATCATCAGTAGTTACAAAATTTGATGAAGAAGCACCGGAGGATTTTTCGGATACCTACATCGATGTTAAAGTGACAGCAGAAACTAAACCTGGTATAAATGCTAGTATTGGTTTTAAAGATGTTGGACCTGATTTTTTTAGTGCTGGTGCCCAAAGTCGACGGGTTGATTACATTACGAAACTAGACTTCTTTCCAAGAGTGACAAATGATGGAGTCATTAGAACTCCTACTCTATTTGATTATACCTATGAAGAAGTACTCTATAATCAACAGATCTCACTAGAACTGGATGATGATTATCCGCAAAAGTATAACACTACAAATCCTTACGGAGAAGCAACTCCAAATAGACGCGGAGTTTATACAGAAATAACTTACGATGCACCTGATGACAATGTTGTAGAAGCCGGATTAAGAGCGGATATCATGTCTGAGATCATCGGAGAAGGGACAGCAGAGAAAAAGAGCTTTATTTTATTATCTGCCAAAGCGGATTTCAATTTACATGAAGTAATCGGATCTGCTAAAGATTACATTTTTACAGTTGGGATAAGACAAGAGTCATCTAACAGATCCGGATCCGATATCGAACAAGTCGATCTGGTTTCTACATTAATAGACTTTGGGGCGCAAGTTGAAATATTTAACGATCTTTATGTAGTAGCTGGTTTGAAGTATCATCGCGCAAATGGCAGTGAATATGCTGCAAAGCGAGATCCTTATAATCAGATTTTTAAGTATGATGTAGTGGTGGTGGATGATAAGGAGACACTTCTTGCGGCTGGGTTGAAGTATACTTTTAGTGAGCACGTGTTTGCAAGCGTTCAGTATGTAAATTCTTCCATCAAGTATGAACTATTTCCATCTACGTCATATTCTATAAACAGAGTCCTTACTGCATTTCACATGAAATTTTAGCCAATATGAAAAGAAGCATCATTATTATCTTATCAACTTTGTTCATTTTCGCCGCTTGCGACCGGCCTGACAGTCCATTAGGGCCGAATGTTGAAGAAGTATTTGGGGAATTTGAGATCTTGACACCGTTAAGTTCAGACAAAGAAACAGTCGATTTTTCAAACGATGAAACTGTTATATTCAATGCAGAGTGGACCACACTCGAGGATTGGACACTGACGATCACCGGTAAAAAATCAGGTGCTGTTAAAACACTTAGAGACTACAGCACAGGTATCGACGCTGAAAACGGAGAATGGATCGGGGAAACCACATTTTTACCAATCTTCAGAAAAGAAATATGTTACGTCGAACTAAGGTTCGACAATGAAAGCCCGATTTTTTATGATACTATCACAATAAGCGAAGTAAAAGTGAACAATGGGGTTTTGATCACCGATTTTGAGAACGGCGTAGATCCTCTATGGCCGCATTTCTATCAATCAGGTGTGAATTTTTTCGATAATAAATCGAGACCTGCAGGTCAGGGAAGTACATTTCTGGACGCTTCCGGGACAGTTCCCTGGGACTTTTTGATCGGGCTCATTGAGTTTCCTGCATTGTTGACGACCGGAGACACAACGTTCCCATTAACTTCAAACTCTGCAAATGTGTTTTTTAATGTGATGGTATTTGGCGACATTAATAAGTCAAATTCATTCTTTATTTTCAGGTTTTATGAAGATGAGAATGGCGATGGTGAATGGGATCCTGATACTGAAGACATGTGGGTTACAGCAGAACAATTTACGTTGTTTACAGGGTGGAAGTTATTTTCTTTTAACTATGACACAGATCTTTTAGTGTCCGGGAAAGGAAATGGTATACCGGAATCCGATAAGATATTATCCGTAGAGTATCTTCTTTTATCGGACCCGGATCTTGGAGAGACCAGAGGTGATCTGGATTATTTAATTTTTACTGAAAACAAACCATTACAACCTTGATAATAAAAAGCGGAATTCTTACAATTCTTATAGGTGTCTTGTTTCTTTCATGTGGTGTTGAATTTCAGAAGCTATCAATAGCACCGGCAAACGAAGACGAAAGCATGTATGAACAAACAGATCCTATTGCGAGAGGACGACAGGCAATGAAAGAGTTTGATGCTAATGTTATCTATACTGATAAAGGATTTGACGAAGTTTGGGGTATGGAGAAAGACGACTGCAAAGATTTTAAATTCACTGACCAAGTGGTATATGCTGGGAAGGCAGCCATTGAATTGAAATGGGATAAGGGAGTTGGTGGATGTAAGTGGATGGGTTTTGGTATTGGTTGGAACGGCTGGGCTGGTAAACAGATCGGGGACATTATTCCTGTTGCTGCTTTTGAGTTCAATATTAAGGCCGCAAATCAATCAATACAAGAGTTCAATTCAGTGATGTTAATAGAGGACTACTCCGGAATGTTTACTACAGCTTCGGTTTCGAATAGGTCATACTATGAGCGTGGAGCACTCGATACCGAGTGGCAAAAAATTACAGTACCGCTATCCGATTTTCCTTTTGAACTTAGTGAAGGTGATCCCGACAATATAAAACAGCTTATTTTTGAGGTCAATGGAAGTGGTCATGTATTTGTGGATGAAATAAAGATAGTCGAACTTGAAAACCCGGTTCTTGCAGACAAGCAACAAACACCTGTTGTGACGTCTAAAAAGACTTCCCCTTTCAAAGGGTTCAACGCAGTAGATATTTATTCCGGAGATCTTTCCAGTATGTGGGGTTTGGAAAAGAATTCATGTAAAGATTTTAAAACGAATCCGATGTATGCTTACAATGGTGTGGCAGGACTTGATCTGGATTG
>JABDMM010000101.1 GCA_013001465.1 Chitinophagales bacterium
AGATCAATAAAAGTAACCGGTAAAGCAGAAGACGATTTTGGAAATGTATACTTTGGATTGAATTCGAATAAAGTTGAAAGAGAATTTTTCAAGACCATCCACGACGTGGCTAGTTATCTTGAAAAAAATCCATCTGCAAAGATCGAGCTTGGTGGTCATACCGATGTAAGGGGAAGCGAGCAATCGAATCTCAGACTTGGTATGAGACGAGCTGAAAGTGTGGCAAAAGTGCTAAAAAGTCAGTTTGGAATTCCTGAGAGTAGGATCGTTGTGAATTCTTATGGTGAGGAGAAAGCGATGGTACCAAATCTACCTGAGTCGTATAATCCGCAATATGAAGGTGGTCATTACCTGAATAGAAGAGTTGAATTCAAAGTGATAAAATAGATAAGCAGATATAATACAAATAGAAAACCCCGCAATGTCGGGGTTTTTTTATATCAGTTTTTTCTTCATACGGTAGTGAATTATACCTACTTCAGTAAATGGATTACCCTCGACCTCATAATCCAGGCTTTCATAAAACGGCAAGGCGACGTCTCTTGCATTGCAGTAAACTTCTGTGTATTCATTTTTCTGGAGCCATTTCTCTGCGAAGTGTACGAGCTCTTTACCAATTCCTTTACCTTGATATTTTTCCTCCACTGCCACTTGTCTCATTTTAGCTTTCGGAGGCTCTTGTTGAAGAATAAGAATTGCAATAAGTGTATCATTATCAAAACCGGCGATGTGAATATGTTGTTTTTCCTGTTCAAGATCTTCATCGAAGAGCGAAAGACCAAGAGGGATCCGAAGAACACGATCTCTTAGCTCGAGACTTTGATCGTACTCTGATGAAGGAAGAGATATGAGTCGGAATTGGATTTGCATTTGCATTCTGTAAATATAATTCGGCAATTCGGCAATTCGATAATTGTGGTGCGGTCTTCATACTCAATTTCTCAATGCCTCAATGCCTCAATGCCTCAATTTCTCAATTTCTCAATTTCTCAATTTCTCAATTTCTCAATTCCTCAATGCCTCAATTTCTCAATTCCTCAATTCCTCAATTCCTCAACGTCTCAATGCCTCAGCGTCTCAATTTTCAAACTACTTGACTTATCAAGTGTCTAACTCGTAAACAAAAAAACCACCTCTTTTGGAGGCGGTTTTGCTCGACATATTTTTTGGGAAGAGTTTTATTTTCCGTTGTTATCGTCGACTTCTTCGAACTCTACATCTGTCACATTCTCTCCTTCCGGAGTTTCACTTTGCTGCTCACCATTCTGTTCCGCTTGCGGAGCTCCTTCTTGTTGTGCTTGTTGTTGTGCCTGGTAAATATCCTGCGAAGCTGCTTGCCATGCAGTGTTCATATTCTCGACAGCTTTATCGATAGCATCCAGATCTTCAGATTTGTGAGCTTCTTTAAGACTTTCTAAAGCATCTTCGATGGCTTTCTTCTTGTCTTCAGGAATTTTCTCTCCAAATTCTTTCAACTGCTTATCTGTCTGGAAAATTAAGCTATCTGCGCTATTGATCTTTTCGATCTTTTCCTTCGCTTTAGAATCAGCATCTTCGTTTGCTTTCGCTTCATTTTTCATTTTTTCGATCTCTTCCTTCGAAAGACCGGTTGAAGCCTCGATTCGTATGCTTTGTTCTTTTCCTGTTCCTTTGTCTTTTGCACTTACACTTAAGATACCATTAGCATCGATATCGAAAGTCACTTCGATCTGAGGTACTCCTCTCGGAGAAGGCGGAATGTCAGCCAGATGGAAATTTCCGATTGACCTGTTATCATTTGCCATCGATCTTTCACCCTGAAGAACATGTATCTCGACCTGAGGTTGATTATCCTGTGCTGTGGTAAATACCTGTGATTTATTTGTTGGGATCGTTGAGTTAGCTTCGATAAGTGGCGTCATCACACCTCCAAGCGTTTCAATTCCTAAAGAAAGTGGAGTGACATCGACTAAAACGATATCGTCATCAACATCTCCACTAAGAATTCCACCTTGTATCGCCGCGCCAATGGCAACAACTTCATCCGGATTTACACCCTTCGATGGTTTCTTTCCGAAGAATTTTTCAACGACTTCCTGAATTTTAGGGATTCTTGTAGAACCTCCAACCAGGATGATATCGTCGATATCTTTAGGATCATATCCTGCATCTTTTAAAGCTTCTTTACATGGCTTCAAACTCCTCTCAACGAGGTCATCAACAAGTTGCTCGAATTTCGCTCTGCTTAGTTTTCTTACAAGGTGCTTTGGCACTCCGTCAACTGCAGTTACATATGGAAGATTAATTTCTGTTTCCTGAGAGCTTGAAAGCTCGATCTTAGCCTTTTCTGCAGCTTCTTTCAATCTTTGAAGCGCCATAGGATCTTTTTTAAGATCTACATTTTCATCTTTCTTGAACTCTTCAGCCAACCAATCGATGATCTTGTGATCAAAATCGTCACCACCAAGATGCGTATCACCATTTGTAGATTTTACTTCAAATACACCGTCACCCATTTCCAAAACGGAAATATCGAAAGTACCACCACCCAGATCATAAACTGCGATCTTCATGTCGCGGTTTTGTTTGTCGAGTCCATATGCTAATGCAGCAGCTGTTGGCTCGTTGATGATCCTTTTAACGGTGAGACCTGCAACTTCTCCTGCTTCTTTTGTTGCTTGTCTTTGTGAATCATTAAAGTAAGCAGGTACGGTGATCACTGCTTCACTTACTTCCTGACCGAGATAGTCTTCAGCAACTTTCTTCATTTTCTGAAGAACCATTGCAGAGATCTCCTGCGGAGTATACAATCTACCATCGATATCAACTCGAACGGTATCATTATCACCTTTAACTACTTTGTAAGCTACTCTGTCAGCTTCTTTGGTCACCTCGTTATAACGATGCCCCATAAATCTCTTGATCGAGCTGATAGTTTTTGTTGGATTAGTGATCGCTTGTCTTTTAGCCGGATCACCGATCTTTCGCTCGCCATTGTCCATAAATGCAACAACAGAAGGTGTAGTTCTTCTCCCTTCGTCATTTTGAATAACGACGGGATCACTACCTTCCATCACAGCAACGCATGAATTCGTAGTTCCGAGGTCAATTCCTATTATTTTACCCATTTTATTGTCTTTTTTAAGTTTTTCAATCTGCACATCATTTAACAATAGATGTGCCAAGCAGAATTTCCGACAGAATTGCACGAAATGGGGGGAATCTATATGTCAAAATGACAATTTCATATAATGTAGCGGTATGTTGTTGCCATGTTTCTTTATTCATTCTAATTATAGTTTGGGTAGAAGAAGGAGGGACTGAATGAAGGGGATTGCAAACCTATTAGAATAATATGCTGCAATTCACAAAATCCTTTTATTCTTAACTTAGTAGATAAAAATCTTGAAACAAATTGTTATTAATTCATCATAAAAATCAAATGAGAAATTTACTTATCTGTTTCACTTTACTGCTTCTATTAGTTTCCTGCAAAAAGCAAAATATCGAGCTCTCTGAGGTAGAGATTTATATTGAAATATTAAAAGAAGATAAAACCAGCAGTATAGATCATACTGATTTTGATCATGAAAATATATCCGAGCTTTTGAAATATAGAAATGACATGCAGGATATTTCAAATTTTCCCAGAAATCCATTGTCATCCTTTTATATGGAAGAGGTGACTTTAGGAATGTATGTTTTATGGATCATAGAATCTATTCGAATGGAAGAAATTGAAGACCCTGATTTTTATTTGTTTGCTTCATTAAATCCAAGAATCTTAAGGGTAAGTACAGGAGAATTGGTCGATCAAGATGACATACTTCCAGACATGGCATTAGCCTATTTTGAATGGTGGAACAGTAGTCTTTTATCAGAAGAAAAACTTCAAATCAACCCTTTAGAAAATTTGGATTTGATCTGGAATTAAAATTTTTGAAAATTCATGTTATCGATCACTGAATTTAAAGCTCTGCTTCAAAAACCAAAAAAAATCAGTTAAATGAGTATTGAAATAAGAGCATTGACTAAAGATCTAAAAGATGATTATTTGTTTTTCTTTGATAACATTATTTTCAATGAAAATCCCGATAGATCAAAATGTTATTGCTATGACTATCATTTCACTGGAGATGTGGAAACATGTACTCGTGAAGCTAGCCGTTCTGCGGTAATAGATCTTATCAATGAGGGTAAGCTTACTGGTTATCTGGCCTATTATAATGATAAACCGATCGGATGGTGTAATGTAAATAACAGAATGAACTATCAAAGATTGCTAAAAGACTATGATTATATTGATAACCCGGCTGATAAGGTTTGTTCAATTGTTTGTTTTTTAATACATCCCGATCATAGAAGACAAGGGATTGCTCAAAAGATCCTTAATAAAATTATTAAGGATTATTCATTTAAAGAATATGATTATTTTGAAGCGTATCCAAAAAAAGAAGGATCGTCTGCCGAGGGAAACTTCAAAGGACCGTTGGAATTATATAAAAGATACGATTTCAAGATAAATAAAGAGTATGATGATTATTATGTAATGAGAAAGAAAGTAAAGTAAATAAAGCTTACAACAATGGATCTGCCGCTAACCGTTATGCGTCGTTAAAGACTTGTTAACTAATGGATGACTCTATCACACTTCAGCAAGGCTTAGAAAAATTTCAAGCAGGAAATATGAAAATTTTTTCAGATCAGACAATTTCAAGCGAAGGAGAAGAATTTCTAAAACACCACGATATCGCTCATGTGGTCTTTGGTTGTGACACTACTATCTACGGAGAGGGAGTTGTTAAAATTTGGACAACTTTTGGAACGACCTTAAGTTTCTGGAAAGTCATTAATGGATATAGTGAAGCAAATGCTTTTGAATTGTCGAGAGAATACAGCTTTCAACATGTGATAAAGAATATATTCCGATTCTTAGTTGTAATTCCAAAAGTGATCTATAGAGCGAAGCAGATGAGCAAGCCCTGGCCATTTTCAGGCTATAAAACATATTTAAACACATCGATTTCGGAGATAAGAAGAGAATTTAGTATTCAGATTGTTTGATGAAATGTTATCGATGTTTACCACATAGTACAAAGTAAATATTTCAAAGAGAGTGATTTGAAACACCGCGCAGACTTAAAACTGTAATTTATCATGAGATTGAAATTATTAAATATCGTAGTCTTTGCGGAAAATTATGAAGAGCTTCTAAAATGGTATCAAGACACATTTAAGTTAGAGATATTGCTTAAAGAAGATGGTGAATACCATTACACAGAACTTGGAAATGAAAATCAAGTTATAGTGGGCATCACTCCAGCAAAAGAAATAAATCATCAACCCGAGAATCCAAGGAATAACTCTACCATCTTGCAAGTTGAAGTCTCAGATATCCAGGAGTTATTTAAGAATGTAGTTGATAATGGCGGAAAAGTTATATTCGGACCGTCACTTGAGGAGCAACACAAATTCTATTATGGCGGTGTAACTGATATTGAAGGAAATCAAATATGGATTATTGAAGAAAAAACTTCTTCGATGTAAAGGTGAAACTACGGCTTCGCCTCATCCTAATATTTTCCTCTTCGAAACCTTGGAGCCCTCTGCGGTAAAACAATCTAGCCTTCGTACGATCAACAGACACGAGTAAAAGAACGCATGAAAACAGGAACACACGAGCAAACGAATCAATCACATCCCAACTCGCCCTTGCTATTCTTGAAATTCAAATCTTTCGTGTTCTGACCGCAGGCAATGGAATCTACTGTCGATCTGGTGAAAAGGAGTCCACCTTCTGTTTTAACATAGCTGCTTGAGAAGATCCCCAATCCACCGCCTTCTACATTTGTAAAGGATGGCAAGAATTCATTAGCCAATAGTCCGGATTGTGCTTCTCTTACCCTGTTGAAGTTATATATTTCAGAACCAGCGGCATACATAATGATCTCAAGTCCTTTGCTGGAATCTATCTTTCGGAATTTATCCGGATCAGTTTCGATCTGACTGCTGAGTCTTGTAAAGAACCCGCTTCCGGATATCTGTTGGTTCAGCAACTCTCCACCTTCTTTACCTGACGAAGTTTTTCCACTAAATGCCAACCAGTCCACAAACTGTTCAGCTTTATTCGATGGGTTGCCTGCATCCCATTCCAGATAGTGAAACCTGAATATCAGATCATAAACTTTAGCACCTGCAGCTGATCTCCAATTCAATCGATATGGGTTGTTTTCGGAGACTAGGTTGATCCTGGTAGTGGCGTTCACTGAAATATCAAAATCACTTACTATTTGTGTTCTGGCGATCCATTCTTTTCCTGAATTCTCCTTTCTGATCTTGATCTGCACCGAATCTCCGTCGCTATATTTTCTTTCAAACCGATATAGGTAAGCCGGGTCATAGGCAAATATGCCTGCTTCTTTCGGCAGGCCTACAGAATCTGCATTTACTTTTGTTAGCGTCTTAGCGAGGTTGCTTCTCAATTCTGTGACTGTAACCGTTACATTTTCATTGAAGTAGATCGAGTCAGAAATGCCGGCAGCTACCAAAGCATTGCTTTCAGTAAGAAAACTTCTCTGGATCCGCATATAATGGATCGAGTCGTTCTGACTTATTATTCCATATACTACGGCCTTCTCTTCTGGATCTGCTGTGACATCGAAGTCAGTGGTGCATCCGGACCATAACAAAGCGCTCAAAACCAATAATGACAATACTCTCATAAGGAGGACAAATGTAAGTCATTTATACCGATTTACTGATTTAAGACTTGTCAAATAATTTTCATTTTGTCGTCTTGCTTTATATTAATTACTTTGTCCTCAAATTCAAGTATCATGTCTATTCATGGAAAAGCCAGAAGAATTACAACTCATGTGCTTCAGGAGATGAAGGAAGCAGGGGAGAAGATCGCAATGCTAACCGCATATGATTACTCTCTGGCTAAAATTGTTGATGATGCATCAGTAGATGTGATCCTGGTTGGAGATTCGGCGTCAAATGTGATGGCCGGGCATGAGACAACGCTTCCGATCACGCTGGATCAGATGATCTATCATGCTACTTCAGTAGTAAATGCGGTTAACAAATCACTGGTAGTCGTCGATCTTCCTTTTGGTTCGTATCAAGGTAATTCAAGAAAAGCGCTGGCTTCATCGATTCGAATTATGAAGGAATCTGGCGCTCATGCTATCAAAATGGAAGGTGGAAAGGAGGTTTCAGACTCAGTGGAGCGAATACTTTCGGCAGGTATCCCGGTTATGGGGCATCTGGGTTTAACTCCTCAGTCTATATATAAATTTGGGACATACAGTGTTAGGGCTACAAAGGAGGAGGAAGCTGCCAGATTAATGAAAGATTCCCGCCATCTGGAAAAACTTGGTTGTTTTGCAATTGTCCTAGAGAAGATCCCGGCAGACCTCGCTAAAGAAGTTTCTGAATCTGTTAAGATCCCTGTTATTGGAATTGGTGCAGGGCCCGATGTCGATGGCCAGGTTTTAGTTTTACATGATATGTTAGGCATCACTCACCAGTTTCACCCAAGATTTTTGCGCCGATATCTAAACTTATATGATGATATAAAGCAAGCGATCGGCAACTACGTCAACGATGTTCGAACAAAAGATTTTCCAAATGAAAATGAACAATACTAAATCATGAAAAATATCTCTGTTATTGGCGCCGGTACGATGGGCAATGGAATTGCACATGTTTTTGCGATGAATGATTATCCTGTCAATTTGATCGATGTGTCTCCTTCAGCTTTGGATAAGGCCTTGGCAACTATCGATAAGAACTTGAGCAGAATGGTGAGCAAGGAAAAAATTACTGAAGAGGTCAAAACTAAAAGTTTAGCAAATATTCAGTTGCATACTACATTGCCTGATGCAGTAAGAAATGCAGATCTCGTGATAGAAGCAGCTACCGAGAATGAATCACTTAAGCTCACTATATTTAAAGAACTCGATGAAAGCTGCCAGGAAAGTACAATTCTGGCCACCAATACGTCATCAATTTCGATCACCAAAATAGCCGGTGCAACTTCAAGACCTGATAAAGTGATCGGGATGCACTTCATGAACCCTGTTCCTGTTATGAAACTGGTCGAAGTAATTCGTGGCTATGGAACCTCTGATAAGGTAACGGCTGATATCATGGACCTTTCGAAGAATATCAATAAAATTCCGGTAGAGGTCAATGATTATCCTGGCTTCGTGTCGAACCGCATCTTGATGCCGATGATCAATGAAGCGATATATTCCCTTTATGAAAACGTTGCAGGCGTCGAAGAGATCGATACGGTTATGAAATTGGGAATGGCGCATCCAATGGGTCCGCTTCAATTAGCTGATTTTGTAGGCCTCGATGTCTGTTTGTCCATCATGTATGTGCTTCAAAATGGTTTTGGAGATACCAAATACCGTCCTTGTCCGTTGTTGATTAATATGGTCAATGCCGGCTATCTTGGCGTAAAATCGGGCGAAGGATTTTACAAGTACAGCAGCGGAAGCAAAGAACTCGTTCTTTCCGATCGCTTTAAAAAGTAAATAATCCCGGCATCGACCACTGCTGATGAAACTTATACCGCTTTTATTTTCTTTTCTTATCTGCTTTCAGCTTAATGGTCAGGAAGTTTCTCCATTGGACAAGGCTGTCGAATTATATAAGATCCAGGATTATGCCGGTGCGATAAAAAACGTTGAGGTATATCTTAAGACTATCGATAAACCGGCTCTCAAAGCGTATTTTATTCTTGGTAGCGCGCATTACAGATCCGGTAACTCCGGTGAAGCTGTTATCGTTTTGGATAAGCTCATCAAGAAACAGCCGGAGTTCGCTTCAGCATTATTCATTCGTGGTCTCGCAAACTATGAGTCAAAAAACTATCAGCAGGCTCTGCTGGATCTAAAGGCTGCAGGTCAGCTTAACATCGTGAATGCTGATTTATTCAAAACCATAGGTCAATGTTATTTTCATCAGGGTCAGTATGAATTGGCGATCGAGAATTACGAGAACGCTTTGCGTTGGCCGGGAAATGATAGCGAACTCTTTAACAAGATCGGTATGGCTTTTTACGAACTTGGAAATAAGAAAAAGGCGACAGAATATTTTAGCAAGGCTTCTCAAGGCGAAAAAATATCAAAGGATGCAATCCTGAATCTTGCCAAAATGAAAGTGGAAGAGGGTGACTTTATGAAAGCCAAAAAAGATTACAAGCAACTGATCAGAGAGGATTCGGAAAATGAGGAGAATCTAATTTCACTTGCTAATATCTATTACAATCTCGAGATCTATGACTCTGCGATCATTTTTTACGATAAAGCACTTGATGTCAATGACGAACTTCCTGTAGTTCATTTCTATAAGGCGAACGCGTTTTACTTTCAGAAAAGATTTGGTCAGGCGATCTTTAATTATGAGGAAGTACTGAAGTATGATGATGACAATGCTTCTGTATATAACTACATAGGTTCGGCATATTTCAAGCAGGGAAATTATATGGCAGCGAGAAGTTATTTTAAGCAAGCTGCACTTATCGAAACGAATTATGGTGAAGCCTACTACAACTTAGGTCGGGTTCAATATGTGCTGGAGGAATTTGCTGCTGCGAAGGGTAGCCTTGAAAAAGCAGCTAAACTGATGAGAAATGATCCAACAGTTCAAAGTCTGTTGGCAAGGGTTTACTGGAAACTTAACGATTCAAATTCGACAAGAGACGCTTTAAAGGAAGTTGTGAAAAGCGAACCTACGGATGCAGATGCGCAACTTCGCTTAGGCCAGCTGTACTATATCGAGGAGCAGTACAACAGAGCAATACGTCATTTAAGTAATGCGATAAGTCTGGATCCCGACAATTATGAAGCTTACCACAGGCTAGCTATGTGTTACATCGCTACCGGGGATATGGATAAGGCTTTTGACAATTTGAATGTAGCTATTGCAGGTGATCCACAGAATGCCGGACTGCATTTAAATATGGCAACGATCTATATGGGCAAAGGTAATTTTGACCTTGCCGCTATGCATTTAACAGATGTTGTGAATTTGAATCCGGGAAATGCTACGGCTTATTATAATCTTGCTATTTGTTACAAACGACTAGGGCAGAAGAAAAAGGCTAAAGATTATTTCGATATTGCCTACGACCTAAATCCAGATCTGAAAGACTAATTTACATTTGATCCGGCACTTCGATACCCAGCAATGCCATACAGAATCGAATTTTTTCTCCAACGATCTTACTGAGACTGATCCTAAAGTTCTTCTCATCGTCGCTTTCTGCTTTTAGAACAGGTACTTCAGCATAAAATCTGTTATATAGTTTCGCCAGATCGATCGTGTACGAAGCGATAACGGATGGATCATAATTTCTTGCCGCTTCATCGACCACCTCTGCTAAGCGATAAAGTATTTTTATCAGTTCTTTTTCCGAAGGATTTAAATTGATGTTGTCCTTGTTAAACACTGCACCTGCATCTCTTCGAAGGATCGCCTGTATCCTTGCATAAGTGTACTGAACGAATGGTCCGGTATCACCCTGCAGCTCGATCGATTGTTCAGGATTGAAAAGCATTCGCTTTTTAGCTTGTACCTTCAGTATAAAATATTTTAAAGCACCGAGACCAAGGATTCGAAACAGATCGCCTCTTTCACTTTCATCCAGGTCCTCTATTTTACCCAGTTCTATCGTGTGCTCTTCCGATTTGCTGACCATTTCTTCGACCAGATCATCTGCATCGATCGTTTTACCTTCTCTGGATTTCATTTTCCCTTCAGGCAGATCAACCATTCCATAGGATATGTGCCGAATGCCATCTGCATACTCTTTCCCTAATTTTTGCAAAGTAAGTTTAAGTACCTGAAAGTGGTAATCTTGTTCGTTGCCAACGACATACAAGGAGTCGTTCATCTTAAAATCTTTGAATCTTTCCTGAGCAGTGCCAAGATCCTGAGTTAGATAAACAGATGTTCCATCACTTCGGAGCAGGATCTTTTCATCGAGTCCTTCATCTGTAAGGTCGACCCAAACAGATCCATCTTCTTTTTTGTAAAAACAGCCTTTCTCAAGTCCTTCTTCAACAAGGTTCTTACCTAATATGTATGTATCCGATTCGTGATATGCTTTTTTATAACCAACTCCAAGTTTCTTATATGTTTCATTGAAACCCTCATAAACCCAACCGTTCATCTTCTTCCAAAGCGCTCGTACCTCTTTATCACCAGCTTCCCATTTGATGAGCATTTCCTGAGCCTCTTTGTATACTGAAGTTTCTTTCGCCGCCTCTTCTTTTTCCATTCCTTTATCGAGGAATGATTTAGATTCTTCGTCCTCGATCTTGGCGTACTCGACATAGAACTGACCAACAAAGTGATCTCCTTTAATACCTGTAGATTCCGGCGTCTTTCCTTCACCATTTCTCAACCAGGCTACCATCGATTTACAGATCGCGATCCCTCTATCGTTGTAGATGTTCACTTTAACTACTTCATGTCCTCGGGCTTCAAGAATTTCTCCAATTGAGAAACCGAGCAACATATTTCTGATATGACCGAGGTGCAGTGGTTTGTTTGTATTCGGACCTATATACTCGAGGACTACTTTATTACCGGTTGGCGGATGTTTGCCATAATCAGGGTCTGATTGCATTTCATTGAACACATTCAACCAGAAAGAGTCTTTGAAGTTAAGATTTAGAAAGCCTTTGACGGTATTGAATTGGTCGACGATCTCCCAATGTTCTTCCAAAAATGATCCGAGATCATTCGCTGTTTCTTCCGGGGACTTTTTAGAAGTTCGTGCTAATGGAAACGTAACAAGTGTGTAATCCCCCTCGAAATCTTTTTTTGTAAGATTAACAGCGATGGATTCACTGGAAACATCCGTCTTGTAAACTTCCTTTATCGCTTCCGCGGCTTTAATGCTTAATTCTTTCTCGAGATTTGTCATCAGCGTATATATGAGCCACAAAATTACTCAATTCGCTTTTGCAAAGCTCGATTTTACCGGGATTACTCGTAGAAACTATTAATTGCAGTAGCGATGTGATTCAGATCTTGCTCGCTAAGATTTGCATGTAAAGGAAGTCGCAATAGTGTATCACCAAATTTTCGGGCATTTGGCAAAGATCTGCCATCGTGTTTTTTGGCATAAAACGGACTATCATGTAATGTGAGATAATGAAAAACCGCCATGATCTCATTCTTTTTAAGATGCTGAATAAGGTCGTCACGCTGATCTATACTATCAGTTTGAAGGAAAAATACATGTCCGTTATTGCTTTGATATTCTTTTAGCTTTGGCAGTTTCACTTTTCCTTTTGATTCTAATTCTTTTAGGTTTTCGTAATAGAAGTCCCAGATGGATACTCTTTTCTTTTGAATTTCCTCTAGTTGTAGCAGTTGAGCATAAAGGAATGCGGCCGTGATATCGGAAGGCAGGAAAGAAGAACCGCGATCGACCCATGTATATTTATCGGTTTCGCCTCTGTAGAAGGCCGCACGATTGGTACCCTTTTCCCAAATGATCTCTGCATGAGAAACGAAATCAGGATTGTTAACAGCCAGGAGTCCACCCTCACCGCTAATGATATTCTTTGTTTCATGAAAGGAAAAAGCAGACATATCACCGATACTACCTAACGGTTTTCCTTTGTAATAAGAATCGATACATTGCGCTGCATCTTCAATAACCACCAAGTTATGTTTTTTAGCGATGCTCATGATCTTATCCATGTCACAGGCAGCGCCTGCATAATGAACCACAACGATCGCTTTTGTTTTTGGAGTTATGAGTTCCTCAATTTTATCTGCATCGATATTCGGGAAATCCTCCTCGGAATCTGCAAAACGAATGGTGGCATCTCTTAAGACATAGGCATTTGCAGAAGAAACGAAGGTGTATGATGGAATTATAACCTCATCGCCAAACTTTATATCAGCTAGAAGGGAAGTCATTTCGAGTGCATCGGTACAAGAAGTGGTAAGCAAGACTTTTTTGGATCCAAGCATCTTCTGAAAGATCGTGTGACAGAGTTTGGTATACTTACCGTTTCCGGATAAACGTCCTTGTTCGATGCAATCCTGGATGTATTCGATTTCTTTTCCTGTAATAAATGGTTGATTGAACCTGATCATTTCTTTTACGATTTCCAAAATGAGAGCTCTTGGTTTAAATATTTTCTGAGTTCATCATTAAATGGTTTGTAATGCCGTTTTAAAGCTTCAGTTACATATTCATCGATTGGCGGATATTCTCCTTCCAATGCATTCACCTTTTCGCTAAGCAAAGATGATTTAAATTCCGGATTTACATTAAACCAACGGTAAAGATTTTGGATCTGCGCTTCATTGTCGATCAATTCTTCGAAGAAAAGGATCTTCAAATCCTGTGCAGGGAACAGGTCAGCGTATGGTTTTATAAAACGTATATATTCTCCCCGGTCAAGATAAGCTAATGGATCCGTTGAAAATCGTTCCGGATGTTCTAACTGAAATGCTTTCTTCTCAATAAAGACTTCTTGCGGACTTCTCTTGTCGACATTGTGTTTTAACGAGAAATAATAGTTTGAGATCGCCCTGTCTACAGGGTCTCGGAGGATCATCAATATTTTTGGCCTCTCGAAAAATGCTTCGATCCTTTTCCCTGCATCGATATATTCATAGTAGGAAGTACTTTTTTCGCCAAACCATTGTGTGTTCTCATCCTCTTCGAAATACTTCTCGAAGTAGTGATCGTAGCCGTTTCGTAAGGCATTGTATTCCAGAAAATATTTTGGCTCCGGTCTCGCAGGCCTGGCCATTTGGATCTGAGGATGTTCGTCCAATATCTGATAAAGATAAGTCGTACCCGATCTCTGAGCTCCAATTATGAAAAAGTGCATGTGCACGGTCAAGATCTCACGATTTGTTTAACCTGATAACTTTCCATAGTCGACATCTGGTTAAGGATCCGACTCAAGTATTCCCCGATGATACCAAGCATTAAAATGATAAAACCGCATAGGAAAGAGACGATAACAATTAAAGATGTCCAGCCGGCTACTTTGGATCCGAACATGAGACCACGAACGAGGTAGAAAATCCCACCTATCGCACTGATGATGGACACTCCAACGCCAATTGTGGATAGAAACTTCAGCGGGAAAGAAGAATAGTTAAATAATATACGAGAAGTGAGTTTTGCGATCCTCCACAGGTTATAATTAGAACTGCCGATCTCGCGAGCTCTATGTTCGCATAGTACATTAGCCATTTTAGAAGAGGAGAGAAGCACCAATCCCGGAATGTATGGAAAGAATGTTCTGTATTGTCCCATTCTATTAGCAACTTCAGCAGTAAATATTCTGAAATTAGTCAACTTGAGATCTTTTGGTTTGTTGAAGATCTTAGTGTTGAGATAATCGATCACTTTGGTACCTAATTTCCGGTAACCCGCATGCTGCTTTCGTTTAAACTCTCCAAAGACGGCATCATAACCTTCATTGATCTTTGTGATCAGGTGAATGATCTCCGATGGTGGGTTTTGCATGTCATCGTCCATCGTGATGATAAAGTCACCCTTCGCCTCCCGAATTCCGCAATAGACTGCGCTGTGTTGACCGTAATTCTTAAGGAGGTTGATTGAGACTACCTCCTGAAACTGATCAGGGAGATTTTTGATCACTTCCCACGAGTTATCCGGACTCCCATCGTTTATCAGGATAATCTCAAATCGCAGATTATTAGCTTTGAAAAAGTCCACAACAGCGGTAACGGTTTTTTCAACAATTGCCTCGCTATTATATACTGGAATAACAACAGAATAAAGTGAATCCATTTGGGTCATACAAGTCGAAATCTAAGAAATATTTATTTAAGTGAACCTCTCTTTCCGAGTTCAATAGCTTCCATGTTTACGACTTTTCCTTTGTCAAGTGTCATTCTGATAATAGTTTTTAATTTATGAGATCCATGCACCCCCGCAGCACCGGGATTAATGGTTAACATATTATTATATCTTTTATCTCTCATCACTTTAAGGATATGCGAATGACCGCAAATAAATATGTCCGGAGGTTTTTGATTGAGTACTTCCCTAATTCTTTGCGGATATCGACCGGGGTATCCTCCGATGTGAGTCATCCAAATATCTAGTCCTTCAACTTTCCCACGTAAATTCAGCGGGTAGACAGCTCTGATCTCATGGCCATCGATATTTCCATAAACGCCACGCAAAGGTTTAAAAGCATTTAATTTATCTGCAAGCTCTAATGTGCCAATATCTCCGGCATGAAATATCGTATCGCACTCCTTGAAGTATTCAAACACTTTTTCATCCAGGTGACCATGCGTATCCGATATGAGACCAATTTTAACCATCGAATTCAATTAAACCGTCTTTTTTTCTTTTGTTATACTTTTGAATAAGCACGAAATACCATGAAATACCAACAATGTAAAGAGAAGCCGTGATGAGAAAAATTGAGGAATATGAGATCTCCATCTGCCTGAAAACCTGAAACAACGACGCGCTAAAAAACCAACTTCCCGACCAGATCGATGCATTAAGAGCAGCGACCAATTCCCGATTCTTTTTTCCTACATAGTAGAGAGTAAGTTCAGAAGTCATAGGCCCGGCTATATTCATAAGCGGTTGCCGCATGATGTAAAAGAAAACAGCAATGCCAATAGCGATCGGGAGATGCTTGTACCACTCTGTTGTTGCCATCATGATCAAAGCAAAAACAGCAAGAGATTGGAACAGTGTGATCGCAATATGGTACCCAAAACGCCTTTTGATCGCCGGTATGAAAAAGACTCCAAAGCTGACCAGAATATATGTTGCTGATCCCATGAGGGAAAATTCAGCGGAGTCTATATTGTGAACGCTTTCAAAAAACAAGTTGATGAATGGTATGGTAAAGCCTGCGCCAACTGCTATGATGAGAGTTGGAGTAACCACCATACGGATCAAACCCCAGTCATAAGCATTCCAGGTATCGAGAATATGGATCTTTTCACTCAGTACTTCTTTTTTGCGGATGCTCAATACAAAAAAACCTCCCACCATTCCGATACCAGCAAACATCAGCAAGAGACTTCTTTCATCGAAAGGAAAGCTGGCGAAATTGCTGAGCAAGTAAGTGGATATCCCAACCACAATAGTGCCTATACTCCAGGTTTGAAAAGTAAGTGCAAAAACCTCTGAGTGCGTCTCCGGCTTTGCATTAAGAACGACATATGGCAGTAGTGTAATGCGCACAAGGGAAAATGAAACTCCCCACAACATCATACCAATATAAAGAAGTTGGTGGGCTTGTGCCTTGATCGCATATATGATCAAGAAAGACATTAATGGAACAGCGATCATTCCAATTGTAAAAATCGGTTGTAGTTTTCTGCCCTTGATGAATAATCCGATAGGGAAGGCGAGAAGCATGACTGCAAGGAATCGAACTTTAACAAATTTCGCGATCGTGTAATCTGCATAACCTTCCTTCAACATATAGTAGTTCAGAAGAAGGAAAAAGGAACTGTTCGTAAGTTGAACAAAGAGTTCCGCAATGATGATCAGCCAAATGTGCCTTTCAATATTCCGATATCGATCGAGGATCGCTTTCAAGAGGTTATTCGTTTGCTCATGTGCTCAAATTCTCGATTGCTCATGGATTCGTTTGTTCGTTTCCTGTCTTTTTTTTTATGAATTTCACTATTTCATCCGTTGCTGACCTTTCAAACCATTCGATCTCTTCGTCTTTCCGGAACCAGGTCATCTGCCTTTTAGCGTATCTTCTGCTGTTTTGCTTGATCTTATCGATCGCTTCTTCCAGCTCAATCTCTCCATCCAGATAATCAAACAACTCTTGGTATCCAACAGTTTGAAGCGCATTGATCTCTTTATGTTCCAATAGATCTTTAGCCTCGTGTACTAAACCCATTTCGATCATTTCATTTACCCTCGAGTTAATTTGATCGTAGAGTACATTTCTATCGGTTTCTATTCCAATTTTAACTACATTATAATCCGGTTTAACAGCATTTTGAGCCAGAAAGTGTGAGTAAGGTTTACCGGAAGTAATATAGACCTCAAGAGCTCGGATCAGTCGCCTTGGGTTATCCAGATCAACTTCAGCAAAATATGCAGGATCTTTCTGTTTGAGCAGGTTCTGCAAGTATTCAATACCTTCTTCCGCAAAAGCTCTGTTCAGCTCTTCTCTTATTTCTGGATCGACCTCAGGAAAAATATCCAGTCCTTCGGTAATAGCCTTAATATATAAACCTGATCCACCCACTAAAACAACAAAAGACATATCAATAAATAGTTCATCAATTTTAGATTTTGCATCCGTCATGAACTCACCGGCAGAATATCCTTGAAAAATTGATCTTGATGAGATTAAATGATGTTTTACTTGCTGAAGTTGCTCATCTGTAGGCTTTGCTGTACCGATATTCATTTCAGCGTAAACCTGTCGAGAGTCTGCATTTACAATATCACAGTTCAATTCTGTAGCCAGATGAATAGCAACATCGGTTTTGCCTGAAGCTGTAGGTCCGCATATTACGATCAGGTTTTTCATACTTTCTTTTTAAGACCCATCTCTTCGCCAAGTTGGATCATTAAATTGTATGCTTCGTCGTAATCATTTTTGATCGATCCTTCTAGAATGGCTTCCTTTATTGCTGATTTGATCGTTCCAATCTCTCTTGACGGCTTTATTCCGAAGGTTTCCATGATCAATTCACCGGAAATTGGTGGTTGGAAGTTT
>JABDMM010000104.1 GCA_013001465.1 Chitinophagales bacterium
GATGTAAGGAGCAAGAACAGATCGCTAGTCATCAAGCTGAATTACTGGTTCAACCTTTGATCAACTGTTGAAATTTGAATTATCGAAAATTGAAGCTTCGTTCAATTGTTGAAGAGTGAATTGTGGAAGATTGAGTTCTTATCGATGCTGAAATTTAAGGATTCAACAATTCACCCTTCAAAATAGACTAGGAGTATTGTTTCCCCTTCAGCATAGGTACAAACGAAAACCTTTCAAACTCTTCTGTATCAAATTCGTCCTCACTTGTTTTTTTAAGCCGAAGCATTCTTTGGAAATCGCCATCTCCAAGCGGGATCACCATAAGTCCTCCTACTTTAAGTTGTTCTTTAAGCGCTTTTGGAATTTCAGGAGCTGCTGCGGTGATGATGATCTTATCGAATGGTGCGAAAGCCGGTAACCCGCCAAAACCATCGCCGAAAAATAGTTTTATTCTGCTGTATCCCATATCGATCAGCAGTTTCTTAGTACGCTCAAACAAACCTTGCTGACGTTCAATAGAATAAACTCTGCCTCCAAGCTCATTTATAATTGCTGCTTGATAACCTGAACCTGTGCCGATCTCCAGTACTTTATCACCTTTGTTTATTTCAAGAAGCTGAGTTTGATATGCCACTGTGTATGGCTGAGAGATCGTCTGACCAAATCCAATGGGAAAAGCCTTATCCTTATAAGCGACCTTATGAAAGACCGAGTCTTTGAAGAATAAATGTCGGGCTACTTTCTCCATTGCCGCAAGCACTTTATGATCTGATATCCCTTTCTTTTCCAGCAACTGGACCAGTTCTTTTCTTAAACCTTTATCTCTATAAGTATCCTTCATCTTTCATTTTAGTCGAGCAATAAAATTACATCTTCATTTCAGACCGAGAAAAGAAGCTATCCCCAAAATAAAATTTAAGTGTTTAATTTTACAGTCGATTTGTAATAAAAGGAACATAATGCAATATTGCTTCGTTTCCCAGATACACAAACTGAACAAAAACATGAAATCGATAATCAGTGTACTCACATTAAGCTTGATTCTAGCAATTGGATTTTCTTCTTGTAATACATCCGGAGATTCAAAGCAAGTCGAAAAAACAGAAGTAGTTTCAAATGCAAAGCTTGTAGTCGATGTCGAAGGAATGACATGTGCTAAAGGGTGTGCGCCGTTGATAGAGAAAGCATTTGCTAAAAAAGCAGGAGTTGCAAAATGTGAAGTGAGTTTTGACGATAAATTAGCTACGATCGAATATGATGATCAGATCATCAGCGAAGAAAAGTTGATGGCGGTTTTTCCTAAAATTGGAAATGGAAGCTATGTAGCGGTGAAAAAAGAGCTTTAAATATTGAGACATTGAGAAATTGAGGCTTTGAGGCCTATGGGTTGAAAGGTAATTTGGAATATTAAAAGATATACCCAAGACATGAACAATGAGTTGATCTCTAAATTGAAAACTCGATTCGATGATCATCCGGAACGACATAAAGGAATCTCATGGACTGATGTCGAAGTCAAGTTGAAGAAAGCCGACAGTAAAAAGATCCAGGCTCTCATCAAAATGGAAGAAACCGGTGGTGAACCTGATGTTGTGGATTTTGATAAGAAGACCGGTGAATATATTTTCTACGATTGCTCACCTGAAAGTCCGAAAGGAAGAAGAAGCCTTTGCTATGATAAAGAGGCATTGGAGGCGCGTAAAAAATTCCCTCCAAAGGATGATGCGATCAGTGTAGCTAAATCAATCGGAATAGAACTCCTGACAGAAGAAGAATACAGATCGTTACAAAAACTGGGCACGTTCGATAATAAGACATCAAGCTGGATCAAAACTCCTGATGAAATCAGAAAACTAGGTGGAGCGATCTTTGCAGATTACAGATATGATAAGGTGTTTGTTTATCACAACGGCGCAGATTCGTATTATGCAGCGAGAGGATTTCGAGGATCGTTGCGAGTATGACCGAAAAACTCAATGTCTCAATGCCTCAATTTCATTTAAGTCCTTTCAGCGCTCTATTCAGATCCCGCTTATTGTCTTTCTCTTTGATCGATTTTCTTTTGTCAAAGATCTTTTTGCCTCTGGCTAGTCCAACTTCAACTTTTGCCAGGCCTCTGTCGCTTATGAACATTCGGAGGGGTATGATGGTGAGTCCTTTCTCTTTTACTTTCGCCTGCAACTTTTTGATCTCACGTTTTCTCAGCAACAATTTTCTCAGGCGGGTAGGTTCGTGATTGTGTACATTCCCCAATGAGTATTCAGAAATGTGCATGTTTTTCAGATACAACTCCCCCTTTCGGAAAATGCAGTACGCTTCTGAAAGGCTTCCCTTTCCTTCTCGTAATGCCTTTATCTCCGTCCCCTTCAGCATAATCCCGGCAACATATGAATCAGATATGTTGAATTGATAGTTTGCTTTCTTATTTACTATTTCAAAATTCTTGCTGATCATCTTCCTTCAAGATCTTTAAATAACTTATTTACTTTTTCTTTTAACAATATTTTCTGTCCGATCTCACCTTCTGCAATGATCCGTTCATTCACTGTCGCTTCAAATTTGCAATTGACAGCATGGTGATCGATCTCATAAATTCTCGCTTTAAACACTACTTCCGATCCAAGCAAAGCAGGACTAACATGTCTAATATTAACAAAAGTTCCAATACCCTCTTCATCTTCTTCCTTCATTTTCAATACAAACTGCCGACAGGTCCATTCCGCATCCCTTGCTAATGAAAAGGTAGAGTACACTTCATGTACCACCCCTCCTTCAAAAGCAGCGATATCTTTCTCTTCCACGATCCTCTTAAAGGTAACTTCATCGCCAATTACACAACTATCTTTCATCTATTTTTAGATTAATCTAAATTTAATTTTTGATAATTTTAATTATTAAATCAAAATAGTTTAAATTTGTATACTATGAGCAGAATACAAAGGTGTCAAAGATACTTTTTAATCCTATTTTCTGTAGCGGTCTTGTTTGTTGGATGTAAATCAGTGGACAAGGCAAGCCAGTCCGATAAATTATATATCGTCACCACCACCGGGATGATCGCTGATGGTATTCGAAATATTTGCGGAGATGCTGCAGAGGTAGTTCCATTGATGGGTAGCGGTATCGATCCTCATTATTATAAGGCAACACAATCCGATCTCGAAAAATTACGCAAAGCAGATATCATTTTCTACAATGGTTTATTACTGGAGGGAAAGATGACGGCCATTTTCGAAAAACTTGCCAAAACAAAAGCGGTGTTTGCAGTTTCGAATAACCTATCTAAAGATCAGATAAGGCAGGATCCTCAGAATCCGGGTGTGTCAGACCCACATATATGGTTCGATGTTTCACTGTGGTCTTCTTGTATGAGTTATGCCGCAAATTTGCTTGTCGAAAAAGACCCTGCAAACGAGGCGATTTATAAAGCCAATGCTGAACAATATTTAGGTGATCTGAAAGAGCTGCATGTGCGGACAAAGAATAAAATTTCCGAGATCCCTGATTCACAAAGAGTGCTGATCACGACACATGATGCTTTCGGCTATTTCGGCAGAGCATATGATATGGAAGTGCACGGACTTCAGGGGATCTCTACCGTTTCAGATATCGGACTCGCGGATATCAAAGAGATGACCGAAATGATCATCAGCAGAAACATTAAGGCTGTTTTTGTGGAAAGCTCTGTGAGCGATCGCGATATCAATGCGGTGATCAGTGGATGTAAAGAAAAGGGGCATCAGCTTAAACTTGGAGGTGTGCTTTATGCAGACGCCATGGGTGAAGACGGTACCGTAGAAGGTACTTATATCGGTATGGTAAATTCCAATGTCGATAAAATAGTAAATGCACTGAAATGATCATTCAAGTAGAAAATCCTGCTTTGGAAGTCCATGATATGACGGTTAGTTATGACCGGCGCCCAGTGTTATGGGGTGTTGACTTCTCTATCCCGAAGGGCCATCTCACTTGCGTACTCGGACCTAATGGTTCCGGGAAGACTACTCTCATTAAAGCTATAATGGACCTCGTACCTAAAAATAGCGGGTATGCTAAGATTTTCGATCAGGATATCGATGATGTTCGCGATAAGGTAAGTTATATCCCGCAGCGTGGAAGTGTTGATTGGGACTTTCCTGCCAGTGTTATGGATGTCGTGCTGATGGGTCGATATAAGAAAAATAACATTTTCAACCGGATTAGCAGAACAGACAGAATTAATGCTGAAATTGCTTTGGAAAAAGTGGGGATGAAGGCATTCGCGAAAAGACAGATCTCGCAATTGTCCGGCGGCCAGCAACAACGTGTTTTCATCGCTCGTGCATTGGCACAGGAAGCGGAATTTTATCTTATGGATGAGCCATTCGCTGGCGTAGATGCCGCTACAGAAAACGCTATACTCAATCTTCTTAAAGAAATGAAAGATGAAGGGAAAACCATCCTCCTCATCCATCATGATATTCAGACTGCTTATGATTATTTTGATTGGTTCGTTTTCCTGAACACACGTCTCATCGCTTCAGGTCCGAAAGAAACTGTTTTTTCAGAAAAAACTTTAAGCGATACTTATGGAGGCAAGCTTTCATTACTTACAACCGTTGGAGAACTTTTAAAAGAGAAAAAACTTCCGGTAAGGGAATGATATGGGCACCTTCATCGATTTCATCAGCCTTAGTGATCCTACTTCTCGTTATGTGATAATCGGTATCATACTGCTCACAATTAACGCTTCTCTGGTGGGTAGTTTTGCATTTCTTAGAAAAAAATCACTGATCGGAGATGCTGTTGCGCACTCCGTTCTACCAGGTATTTGCCTCGCTTTTCTTTTATTTCAGACAAAGAATTTATTCATTCTATTAGGTGGCGCAGCGATTACCGGTTGGCTTTCTATCTTATCGATCGATCTCATCACTGCTCATTCGAGAATAAAGGCTGATGCCGCTATTGGGATCGCACTTTCTGTATTCTTTGCTTTGGGTATTGTGTTGTTAACTATAATTCAGAACAGCGCGATTGCTTCTCAATCGGGTCTGGATCACTTCCTTTTTGGGAAAGCCGCATCGATCACTCGTGATGATGTTCGATATTTTGCTATCGTCACATTGATCATAACTGCGGTCATCATTATCTTTTATAAGCCTTTTAAGCTGATATCCTTCAACCAGGATTTTGCGGTGTCGATCGGATTGCCGGTGAGGTTCTATGAATTCATTCTTTCTATAATTACTGTCATGTCGATAGCTGTTGGGATCCAGGCTGTTGGTGTGGTGCTTATGGCAGCTTTACTCATCACCCCTGCTGCTGCAGCCCGCTACTGGACAAACGATTTGCGAATAATGCTGATCCTTGCAGTGGTGGTTTCAGCAATTGGTGGTGTCGGAGGTGCTTATATATCATATTCCGCGACCAATATGCCTACCGGTCCGTGGATCATCGTGATCATCAGCTGTATCGCTTTTTTATCTTTTGCTTTTGCTCCCAATCGGGGTATCGTTAGTAAAATGTGGATCCAATATCAAAACCGGAAGCAGATCCTACTGGAAAATATTCTCAAAGCGTTTTACCATGTTGGAGAAAAGGATAACTCATTTCTCGAAATGAGAAAGCCTGAAGATATCCTGAACCGAAGGGAGTTTTCTTTTAGTAAATTATCTGAGGGTTTAAATAAACTGAAACGTAAAGGCCTACTGGAGAAGCAAAACAATGAGTGGAAACTGTCTTCCGAAGGTCTGTCTGAAGCTAAACGCATTATTCGCCTTCATAGATTATGGGAGCTTTACCTTACCCAGTATCTGAATATTGCTGAAGATCATGTTCATGACGATGCTGAAGCCATAGAACACGTGTTAACGCCGGAGATCGAAGCGCAGCTGGAAAAGTTATTAGACTTCCCATCAACCGACCCGCACGGAAAAGAAATTATATACTGATGGAAAACATGCTACAATTTGATATCGATGCATTTTGGATCATTCTAACAGGAACCCTGGTTGCTGTTTCCGCTTCTTTATTGGGTGTTTTCCTGATACTTAGAAAAATGTCAATGATCGGTGATGCTATTTCGCACGCTGTATTGCCCGGAATTGTGATCGCATTTTTGCTAACCAATTCATCATCTCAAATTCCAATGATCATCGGAGCTTCGTTAGTGGGTGTTCTAGCGACATTCCTAATCGAATCTCTGCATAGGAAGAGTAAATTGCAAACTGATGCTTCCATCGGGATCATCTTTACATTTTTGTTTGCTGTTGGGATCATTCTTGTAAGTCAGTATACCGGACAAGTTGACCTCGATCAGGAATGTGTCCTCTATGGTGAGATCGCATTCGTCCCGCTCGATCGATGGGTAACTGCAAGTGGGATCGATCTGGGGCCGAGAAACATCTGGACTCTTGGTGCATGTTGCCTGGCGATCATTGCAACAATAATCATAGGGTATAAGGGATTATACTTAACGACCTTTGATCAGACTTTTGCCGCCTCGCTCGGAATTTCGACTGTTGCGTGGCACTACACATTAATGACCGGAGTATCGCTAACTACAGTCGTATCCTTTGAATCTGTAGGAGCCATTCTTGTTGTCGCCTTCCTCATTGTTCCTGCATCAACAGCATACCTGCTTACAGACGATCTGAAGATCATGCTTATTCTTGCGGCATTAATAGGATTTTTATCTGTCTTGAGTGGATATTATGTAGCTGTATATTTAGATGCATCGATCGCTGCCTGCATGGCTTTGATGTCGGGTGTCTTCTTTGCTATCGCATTTCTATTCTCGCCTGGATACGGAATTGCTTTTAAAGGAAGGCGCGCTAAGATGGGTTTACAAAAAGATTACTCGCAACAACTTTAGAGATCAGGACCTTCTTTCGGTTGTTGAGTTTAATGGTAAGCGAGCCATCATATTCCACTCTCTCGATAACGTTGACTTTCGAACCAAGGGACATTTTTATACCATCGAGATATTTAAGGAAAGCGGTGGAAGAGTCGCTCACACCAACGATGATACCCTGATCACCTACATTAAGTTCGGAAAGCACTTTCTGAGCGTGATAAGTAATCACTCCATCCTGATCAGGAATTGGATCACCATGCGGATCGAATTTTGGTTCACCGAGATAGTCATTTAACCGTTCGACCAGTTTTTTAGATTTTATATGTTCGAGTTGTTCTGCAATATCATGCACCTCATCCCACTGGAAGTTGAGTTTATCTACTAGAAAAACTTCCCAAAGGCGGTGCTTTCGAATAAGAGATAAAGCAGTTTTCTCACCGGTTTTACTCAGTTTTACACCTTTATATTTTTCATACTGAATTAACTTCTTTTCAGCCAATCTTTTGAGCATATCGGTAACAGAAGCTGCAGAAGTTTGAAGTTTTGTGGCAATACTATTCGTATTCACCAACTTTCTTTCCCTGCCGGAAAGCGTAAAAATTGCTTTAATATAGTTCTCTTCTGTGGTTGTCATAATTGCGTCTTTGATAAAACTACAATTATTTTAAGAAAGCACTAAACATTTTTAGACTCCTTTAAATCCTTGGGATTGGAGATTTCGGGATTTGGGGATTTGGGCATTGGGGACTTAGTGATTGTGGGATTGGGGATGTAGACATTTAGAGATTTTTGATTAAGAGGTTAAGAGATTAAGAGTGGTTGGGATTGATGATGTAAATTTTGGGATGTAGCTGGGATTTGTCCCACGAGCACACGAGCAAATGAGCACACGAGCACATGAGCACACGAGCACATGAGCACATGAGCACATGAACCTAACTCTTTGCCTTCCTAGCCATCGCCTCAGCCACATCCCAGAGCTGCTCAGGAAGCGCCTCAAGCATATTAAACTCTCCTGCTCCTTTTAACCATTCGCCACCATCAATTGTCATAACTTCTCCGTTGACGTATGCTGAGAAATCAGATACCAGATAGGCTGCCAGATTTGCAAGCTCCTGATGATGGCCTACTCTCCCTATCGGTACTTTTTTTGCCAGGTCGAACTGTTCTTTTAGGTCGCCAGGTAACAATCGGTCCCAAGCTCCTTTTGTTGGAAAAGGTCCGGGAGCGATGGCGTTGGATCTGATCTTATATTTTGCCCATTCTACTGCCAGCGATCTTGTTAATGCAAGCACTCCCGCTTTGGCACATGCAGAAGGGACAACATACCCCGATCCTGTCCATGCATAAGTGGTGACAATATTTAGTATAGTTCTGTTCTCTTGTTTGTTTTTGATCCAGTGTTTTCCGAATGCTAAAGTGGAGTAATAACTTCCTTTCAATACAATATTGACGATCGTATCGAAGGCTCTCGGAGACAGTCTTTCTGTTGGACTTATGAAATTGCCAGCCGCATTGTTCACTAATACATGTACTTCACCAAACTCATCATTAGCTGCTTGCATCATCGCTTCCACTTCAAGCCAGTTTCTAACATCACAAGCGACAGGCAGCACCTTACCTCCGGTTTCCTTCATCAGTTCCTGAGCGGTGTTCTCTAAAACATCGATCTTCCGGCTTGTAATTGCAACGTTCGCACCAAGTTCAAGAAAATATTTCGTCATCGCTTTACCCAAACCTGTTCCTCCGCCGGTTACTACAATTGACTTACCCTTTAGTGAATCCTCTCTTAGCATTGGTTGTGTGTACATGATATCTGATTTTCCGACAAATGTAATGAAAGTTCGGGAGGCGGGAATCGGGAGGCGGGAATCGGGAAGCGGGAATATCATGATTCCCGACTCCCCACCAAAATGACTAAATTCACATCGTGATGCACCCCAAAGAGCAAAAATATCAATTCGACTTCCCGGAGGAAGAAGTACTTCATTCAGATAAGGAGAAAGAAAAGCGTAAGGAAAATCTCTATCTCGGCATGATCCTGGGAAATAATTACCAGCGAAGTGTTTCTATAAGTGTGTTAACGGTCGATGGTTTTAAAGATATCGATCTTCCGTTAAGAGCGACCACCGAATCTCACGCCATTTTAAGTGGTGGTATTAAAATTCCTATCCGTTGTATTCGTGAAGTAAGAATAAGTTAGATCAGCATCGCGATCGGATCTTCTAACATTCCTTTCAGTGTTTGAAGGAAGTGTGCTCCGGTAGCACCATCAACAACTCTGTGATCACAAGAAAGCGTCACTTTCATCACATTCGTATTTTTAAGCTCACCGTCTTTGATTACAGGAACTTGTTTAATACCCCCAACTGCAAGTATACATGAATCCGGTGGATTAATGATCGCTGTAAACTCTTCAATACCGAACATTCCAAGGTTTGAAATTGTAAAAGTGTTTCCACTCATTTCATCGGGCTGAAGTTTCTTGTTTCTGGCCTTTTCAGCCAAAACTCCTGTTTCCTCAGAGATCTGAGACAAAGACTTACCATCAGCAAATCGAATAACAGGAACCAGAAGACCTTCATCTACAGCTACCGCTACTCCAATATTAACATGATCATTATACCTGATTTTATCACCCAACCACGATGAGTTTACTTTTGGATGTTTTTTAAGAGCTGCCGCTACCGCTTTTACAATAATATCGTTGAAGGAAATTTTTGTAGGGGCGATCTCGTTCATCCGCTTTCGCGACTCCATCGTGATATCCATATTCATTTCTATCGTCAGATAAAAATGTGGAGCTCCAAACTTACTCTCGGCAAGTCTTCTCGCGATAGTTTTTCGCATCTGACTTACCGGTTCTTCAGTATAAGACTCCTGGCCTACATATGCTGAAGCTGCAGGAGCAGAAATAGAAGGCACACCTTCTTTCAATGCTTTTTCAATATCTCTTTTGATGATCCTTCCATCATCACCACTTCCTTGCAATCTATCAATCTGTATATCGTTATCCGCTGCCATCTTCTTAGCAAGCGGACTTGCTTTTATTCTTCCGTTCTGACTCGAAGTTGAAGCCACTTGTGGTTGAGCCTGTACTTGTTCTTGCTTGGCTTCCACCGGTGTACTTGCCGCAACATTTGCTACCGGTTTCTCTTCTACTGCTGCTGGGGCATCAGGTTCAGCTTCACTTTTCGGAGCACTAGCCTCACTTTCCAACAGGTGCTTAAAATCTTCACCTTTTTCACCAAGGATAGCAAAGAGTCCGTCGACAGGGATAGCATCTCCTTTCTTTGCTTCTACATGAAGAACAGTACCTTCCTGGAATGATTCCCACTCCATAGTCGCCTTATCCGTCTCCACTTCAGCAATAACGTCTCCGGCACTTAGATTATCTCCGGGTTTGATATTCACCTCAGCGATGATACCTTCTTCCATGGTATCGCTCATTCTTGGTAATCTTAAAACTTCAGCCATTTTCTTACTTTAATTTGCCTCAAATTTAGGAATCAATAGATACTTCTCAATTAATAATTGAAAATTTCTTCAAGGGATAGTTCCTTTACGGTACCGTATTCTCCCAAAACATCGAAATCGACATTGTCTTTGCTACCTATAACACAAAGTGCGTAATCCTTTCCTTTGATATGATCGTTGAAAAAGTTTCTAAGGTCTTCCATCTCCATACCCTTGACCACATCATAGTTATCTTTCCGAACATCATAATCCAAACCTCTTCTTTTCGCACTCTCGAATGACCAATAGATCGACGCTTTTGTGATCCAATCAGTTTCTAGCTTCTTAATAGCAGATTCCTTAGACCCCTGGAATTGCTCCTCGACCTCAGGCATATCATTAAGAAGTCGCTTGATCTCTTTGATAGCATCTCCAAGTTTATCTGCTTGGGTTCCAACATAAGCATAAATATAGTGTGAATCATCCTTCTCTTCCGGAGCACGAAATACGGAATATGCTGAATACGCAAGCGCTTTTTGCTCACGAATTTCCTGGAAAACGATCGAAGACAATCCCGATCCGAAATATTCATTGAAAACGAGGGAATACGGCAACAATTCCTTATTGAACTTCTCATCTTTAGCTACAAGAATGATCTCTGCTTGAACCATATCATAATCGGCGAAATATATTTCTCCTTCATTGATATCTCTCTCCGGGAATTCAACAGGATCACCTACCTGTGCAAGCTGCTCCTCCGTTCTATGATGCTTCTCGACGATCTTCTTTGCTTCATCCATTTCCTTGCTTCCATAATAAAAGACACGGTGATCGTAACCGGTCATAGAATGAACTTTAGAAGCAAGCTTATTGACATCCATGCTTTTAAGTTCAATCTCTGAAAAGTTATAAGTGAAAGGAGAGTTTTCTCCAAACTTAGCCCTACTGACCAATCCACGGAATAATATCGTACGCTTGTTACGCTTGTTATCCATGCGCTTTTTCAAAATATCGTTGACGAACTCGTCATATTTTTGTTGGTCAGGCTCAACACTACTTATGATATGTTCCAGCAGCTTCATACCTTCTTCGAGTGATTCTTCCAACCCGGAAAGCGAAACGGAAGACCTCTTATCACCAGCCGACACATTAAATGAAAGCCCTAATGCATACATTTCTTTTTGAAGTTCTTCAGCAGTATACTTATCCGTACCCAATAACGGAAGATACTGGAATGCCAGCGCCATCTCTTTATCATGAAATGTCCCGATATCATAAATGTAAGTAAGCGTAAAAGTGTTGTTATACTTATTGTGGACATAATTGAACGGTATTCCTGATGACAACTTTGCTTTCGAGATGTCCTTTTCAAAGTCCAGGAATTTTGGTGTCATTGCTGAAGATTCCATCTTCTTGAATTCCGTAACGAATTCCGATTCAACATCACGGTTTACTACAATTGGAGTGATCTTCGGTTTTTCTACTTTATGCCTGTTCGGATCTTCTCCGATATGTTTGTAGGCAACCACATAATTCTCTCCATAAAAACGATTAGCAAATTTTACCAGATCAGCTTTTGTTATGGATTTCATTCTTTCAATCTCGCCAACATAGTCAGCCCACTCTACGCC
>JABDMM010000128.1 GCA_013001465.1 Chitinophagales bacterium
CTGTGATCATGGATACATATGCGTTGAGTGGTAATGCACCACTTAGACACAAAGCACGCAAATTCGAATCCTGTTTAAGTGATTCCGGCATTTCATTCTCGGAGACAGGATCCGACAATACAAGCCTTCCATGAGGCTTAAGCACTCTGTAAATTTCATTCAGCGCTTCCTTCAGCTCTTCTTTTTCAAATATATTGAAGAGGCAATTTTGTGCTGCAACATCGATCGATGCATCTTCTAGTGGTAAGTTTGTTGCGTCACCTTTTTTAAGTTCGATAAAATCTCTGCTGAACCAGGTGTTTTTTTGTTCCGCATCGATAACATTTTGCTTACAAACATCGATCATTTCATCTACGATATCAATTCCAACAACGCCTCCATTTTGCCTTGAGAAGTAAGCAAATTGCAGGAGCTCCATACCTCCGCCAATACCTACATACAAGACTTTAGGATTGTTGACAAGATCTCTTGGATGCACGGTGCTGCCGCAGCCATAATTCATTTCGATCATCTTTTGTGGAATTTCTAATTCCGGAAGTTGCCATACTGGGTTGGTGGTGCAACATAGGCCAATATCTGGACTTAATGCTGCTTTTTTATATACGTCGTAAGTAGTTTCTTTTAAACTGCTCATGCGGTTGCCTTTTTCTTCAGTAGTTCTTTATACTTTTTTAGATCTTCAAGTGTATCGACATCACTCAATTCTTGAAGCAGCAAATATTCATGCTGATTTGCTTTTAGTTTATCTATTGTTTTTTCGAGAACAGACTCTGTACTCCACTCGATATCATGAAAAACATCCAGAGACTGTTTCATCCCTATAAGGTAGTATCCACCATCAGTAGCCGGACCCAAAACGCAATCCGTCCGGCTTAATTCAAAAAGTGCTCTTTCGACTGTTTTGGTATCCAATTCATAGCAGTCACTACCAACGATCACAGCTTGTTCATACCATTGATCAAAGATGAGTTTAATAGCATTATCCATACGTTCTCCAAGATCTTTTCCATCCTGTAAAAACTTTTGATAATGTTCTTTTGGCCACATATCGTCTTCGTCGATAAAATCGCTGTAGAAAATGAACTTATCGACGTTTACAGGATGTACAGTTTGAAAGGTCTTAATGAGCAGGTTTTTGTAAACTGTTAAAGCCGACTCGTCGCCAATATCCTCAGCCAATCTTGTCTTCACTTTAGAAAGTACAGGATTTTTTACAAAAATTATCAGTGCAGAATTTTCGATCATTTTGATTTTTTTAGGTAACAGATCCACCACAACTCGAACCCGATCCTGCGGTGCAGCCAAAACAATGCCGGCCTACTTGAATTTCCCGTTGATCCAGAAATTCTGAATTAAAGTTGTTAAGATGCATGACTTTTCCATTTTGGATCTTCATATCCAGCATTTGATTAAAATCACAATCGTAAAGATAACCATCCCAACCAACAGAAATTGTATTCCGACACATGACACCCACTGCAGCAGCTGGGTTGAATGCATCGATCAGTTTTTGCATGTAGGTTTCATAGTTTTGAGTTGCGATCAAATATTCCAAAAACCGACTCACCGGCAGGTTCGTAATATTAAAAAGACTGTTAAATTCTATGCTGAATTTCTCTTTCAAAGCTTTCTTAAAATCTCTTTCCAGTTGTTCCTGTGGTGCTGGTAAAAAAGCACCGGAAGGATTATATACAAGATTAAGTATCAACCCACTTCCTTCAATTCCATAACCGATCCCATTTAGCATTTGAAGCGCTTTGATCGATTTGTCAAATACTCCATTCCCTCGCTGTGCATCGGTTCTCGAGGCATCGTAGAATGGGAGAGAGGAGACTACTTCAATCTGATGTTTTTTAAAGAACTCCGGTAGATCGTAATAATTTCGGTTATGGAGAATGATGGTTAGGTTGCATCTAACAACGATATGCTTGTCCAGCTTTTTGATCTCTTCCACGAACCATCTAAAGTCGGGATTCATTTCCGGGGCACCTCCAGTTAGATCGACTGTTTTAGCATTTGACTGCTCGATAGCTTTCAGACATAACTGCATGGTATCCCGGGTCATTATTTCTTTTCTGTCGGGCCCAGCATCCACATGACAGTGTTTGCATACCTGGTTGCACATCTTTCCAACGTTCACCTGAAAGATTTCAACACCTACAGCATGCAATGTTTTTAACCCAATTTCCTCCAAAGAGGATTGAAAAGACTTTAGTTCGGATTTTTTATTCTCGAGCAGCTTGATCTGGTTCGATGGTTCCGATAATGGATTTTTTCTTTTTGCCAGTGATTTGACCGCCATCGTTTACATGCTTATTTCTTTCGCTTTATTCATCATTTGAACGCTTGTTACGAGCTTTGTTCCTGCAGACATCGCCGATGCAACATGCACGGCTTCCATCATTTCTTCATTACTAACCCCTTTCTCTATAAGATCTGTTGTGTATGCATCGATACAATATGGACATTGAGCGACATGTGATACCGCCAAGGCTATAAGTGATTTTTCCCTCGCGGTTAATGCACCTTCTTTGAAGACTGAGTTATAGTATTCGAAGAATTTGTCTGCGTACTCTTTTTGAAACTCACCGATCTTACCAAATTTCCTGAGGTCAGCCGGATCGAAATAGGTATTTGCCATCTGTATTATTCTATTGAGTTTAAATTCCAGTTATATTCTTTAAAGTTGATCTGTAAACCTTTTGGTAGATCATCTTTTCTGTAAATATTGATAAATGCAATGATATCCGCTTTTCCGTTAACCAGATAATCTTCCTTATACCATTCAAATAACTTCGAAAGCGAAACGCTGTTGCCATCTGCAGCTAATTCCACAAACGTATCGCTATGCACAACACGATGCGTTTGTTCTTTTAAAAGGTCTTCAACATTAGATTCATTGTATGCCCTCGATAATAATGGCGGGCAACCCTGTGCTGCACATACCAAAGCAAAATGAGTTCTGGCGTCTCTATATCGCGGTCTGATGATCTCATTTTCCAACTTGCTTAAAGTTACCGGGATTCCTTCTACTAAATGCTCCTTTTGATTGAATATTCCTTCAATGTCCAAAGGGGATTTAACCGGAAAATGATCAGAAACAGCTTTTATAATTAGAATGTTGTAAGCGTTTATATAAAAAGCTTTTTGTTTAGATTCTGATATTCCATTAAGATCGGCTTTACCGATAGCGTCTACGAGTTCATCGATCAACTTAGGAGAAGCTTTCACCGAGGCATAATCAACTTGCCCGTCTACAACATATGTCTTGAAAAACTTATCAGCATTCAGAAAAAAGGAGTTTAAACTTGAAGCTGAGACTTGATTCAGATTAAGGCTTAACAAAATGGCAATTAACATGGTCTTCATAAGTGTTTTTAACTATTTAAATAAACGTTTGGTTCTTTCAATCTCTTAATATCTATGAAAATGACGATCATGAGGAGGATATACTCGGTGAAGATCACTGCCATAGGTAGATATGGAGGATCGAATTTATAAGCCATATAAGTAAAGAATATAAGTAAACTCCAGATCAAAGGAAACTTCAAATTGCAAATGACAGCTGCGGCTACTACCATCGATATATACCATGGGTGAATAGTGGTCGAAAAAAGAAAAAAGATCAACCATGAAAAACAGATCACCAGACCGATAGATCTGAGATCTGATCTCTTTGTTAAAAACTGAAGTATCAAGATCAACACAATGGTTATGATAGGTAATAGTATTTTCAATTCCAGAAAGAGGTCATATAGATTCATATAAGAAAACAGCCATTTGATGATTCCATAAATACTCGCGTTGAACTCAAAATAATCGTAGTAAAGAAACAGACTGTTTTGGATCGAGGAAATATCAGAGACGTAAGGCAAGTGAAGTAGAATTATGGTTGCCAGGCAGCCTGCACCACCAATGAGAATTTTTTTTGGTTTTAAGCTAAACAGTAAATAGGGTATGAGGATCAAAGGTGTGATCTTACTGGCAATGGCGAGACCGAGAATAACTCCAGCCAGAAAATACCTTTTCTTCAGCATCAATAAAATAGCTGCCATTAAAAAACAGATGGCAAGTGCATCAAAATGAATATTACCGGAGAGCTCCAGAATGATAAGCGGATTTAAAGCATATATCAGAACATTGTTGGTATTGAGCTTTAAATATTTAACCAGTTTGAACATTGTAAATATTGTTAAGCACTCGGATACCCATATGATAAATTTTAAAGCGAAAACAGCTTTTAACGATCCAGGGAATATTGCCGCTGCTACGAAAGCGGTGTACTGACAAACCGCAGGGTATACGGTAAAGAATCCCGGAGAATTTAGATCAGGATAGATCTTTTCCATCCAATCCTGATAACGGTTTTCATAGATGAATTCCGGGGTGTATGCGAAAGGATTGAACCCATTTAGCTGAAGGTTCCCGTCCCAAATGAAGCGCAAGTAGTCATCCGATAGATTTGGTTCCAAAAATATGAGGATAAAACGGAGAAGAATTCCAGTACCAATCAATGCGTAGATCTTGAAACTGGATTTCCTGTCATTGAAGAAGAGTATCAAAAATGCAGCGAAACAAACGGAATATGATAGCATTAATAAATCGGTGTCCGTTCTTTGTGTGATCTGTGCGAAGAGCAGAGATATGATGAAAATGATCACAGAAAAAGCAGAAATTGCTTTCATGCTCAGCGTTGCATTCGTGTTAAAACAAAGTGGTAGATAGAAGCCCCAAAGATCGATGCAAAGCCTAAAAACAACATAATATGAAAAGGAAGTAAACCGAAATCTTTGATCTTAAAAGCATACAGGATGGCTCCCAGAAAGTAAAATGTTAAGATACCCTCGAGAATGGTCGTGACTTCAATTTTCTGTTTTAGGTATTTGTTTTTCTTCCAGCTGTCAGAAATTGACTTGATATCAAACTTTGGCGTTCTTATAAATGGTGATCTTTTACCAATAAGTCCTTTCACAACTGCAATTGAATTGTGGAGAGATAAGCCCATAGAAAAACAGAGGAATGTTGGAAACATAGTCAGAAAATACACTAGATTCTGCTTTTTACTTTTATTCCTGATCTCAAGTGAATTGACGTAAAAGAATATCAATATCAGAAAAGCGACAAGGAAGGATGACCCGGCAATGAATAATGGTTTCCATTCCGGGTAGGTATTTTTTATCATGATGGCCGGAAAACTCAGTATTGCTGTAAGTAGCACAAATATGAAGATGGTAGAGTTCAATAGGTGAGCTATTCCATGAAATTTCTGACCCCAGGATATTTTCGAGGACATAAGATTTTTGATATGTTTTTTGGCGGTTTCTGCACCTCCTTTTGTCCATCTATATTGTTGAGATTTGATTGCACTCATAACTGCAGGCAGCTCTGCAGGGGCTACAACATCTTCAAGGAATAAAAATTTCCAACCTTTCATTTGGGTTCTGTAGCTAAGGTCGAGGTCTTCGGTAAGTGTATCTGCTTCCCAGCCGCCACCGTCATAAATGGCGGATTTTCTCCAAACACCGGCTGTTCCGTTAAAATTCATAAAGTATCCTCTGCTATTCCTACCCGCTTGCTCAACTGAAAAGTGAGCATTCAAATGAAAGGCTAGTGCTTTTGTAAAAATGCTATAGTCTTCGTTTATATGCCCCCAGCGTGTTTGAACCATCCCAATTGATTTGTCCTGAAAGCTAGGGATAGTCTTTTTTAAAAAATCTTTTTCCGGGAGAAAGTCGGCATCAAAGATCGCGACGAATTCACCTTTAGATCTCTCCAACCCATACTGCAGTGCACCGGCTTTAAATCCAGTCCTTTTAGGTCTGCGAATATGCTTGATATCTATACCTCTGGCGGCTATTTCTTTACATTTAGCTTCTGCAATGGCGAAGGATTCATCTGTTGAATCGTCCAGAACCTGTATCTCAAGCTTATCACGTGGGTAATCAAATTCAGAGACCTTTTCGAGCAGTCTTTCGGTTACATATAACTCGTTATAAAGGGGAAGTTGAACTGTTGCCGTAGGAAGTTGGTCTTCTGCTAATATTGATCTATAAGTTCCGTTGCTTCCTTTTTTCTTTCTGGATCTTCTGTACACATAGGTGAGGTGGAGCTGGATAAAACTGTAGACTAGAATGAAGGTCAGGCTGAATGCGTAAAGAAAGAGTATTGAGATTACGATAACTTTCATTATTCAGACTGCATGTTTTATAATAGTAGTTATGATCTTATAACCGGCGAGGATAGTGCCTTTGAAAGTGCCACTCACTTTAGAAACACCAATTCTCTCTCTATAACGCACCGGAATCTCGGTAACATTTAACTTTTGTTTTAAAGCTTTAACCTGCATTTCAACAGTCCAGCCATAAGTTTTGTCGGTCATTTGTAGCTGGAGGAGCTTGCCTACTTTGATCGCTCTGAACGGACCGAGATCGGTAAACTCATACCCATAAATGAATTTCATCATTTTCGTAGCTAACCAATTTCCGAAGATCTGTTGTGGAGTCATAGAATTCTTTGCCCGTCCTGCTTTATTCCGCGCACCTATCACAAGATCGTATTCATTATGAGTTATAGGGTCGATCAATTGGATCATATCTTCCGGATAGTCAGAAAAATCGCCGTCCAAAAATACTACAATATCTTTATGGCTTGTATTTAGCTTAGTAATTAAATGATCTATCCCTTTTAAACAAGCATTGCCATACCCCTTTTTTTCTTCGTATAGAACAATAGCTCCTGCATTGCGAGCATTTTGCGATGTGTTATCCGAAGAAGCATTGTCAACAACAATGATTTCTTTTACAAATTGAGGAATGGCCTCAATGACTTTTACGATGGACTCTTCCTCATCGAGTGCCGGAATAATTACATATACCTCGTTCATTATTTGATTCCAGTGAATTCAGGCATTTCTAATTTTCTACTATCCTGAGGACCATTTTCAAGTTTTAAAACACCTCGCGGACATACCGCAGCACAGATACCACACCCAACACAAGAAGCACGTACTACATCCTGGCCTCGCTGTGCGTACCATCTTACATCGATACCCATTTCACAATAAGTTGAACAATTTCCACATGAAATACACTGAGAACCATTTGTTGTGATCCTGAATTTCGAGAAATACTTTTGTTGAATACCTAGAATAGCAGCCATCGGGCATCCAAAGCGACACCAAACCCTACTACCCATCAAAGGATAGAATCCAACACCAATTACTCCTGCGAAGATAGAACCGATAAGGAAACCGTAAACTTTTCTAACCCAGTAGGTATCAACACCGAGAAATTTTCCGCTTCCGGAAAAGTAGGTATATAGCGTAAGAATAGTCATGATCACTACTATAACAAGGACTAAATGGATCATCCATCGCTCGATCTTCCATGCTTTAAGTGATTTATCTGAAAGGTGCCTGAAGGGATCACCTGCTGTTTCTGCAAGTCCGCCACAACCGCAAACCCATGAACAATACCAACGTTTTCCAAAAAAGAAAGCAAGGATCGGGGAGACAACAAAGATCATGAGCAAACCCCAAACCAGCATCATCAATCCGATCAAACCGGATTTCTCATTCATGATAGTAGACAGATCCATACTTTGTTTAAACCCGGGATCGATCATCTTATCCAGATTGTAGCTATCGAAAAAGTAATAGTTCAATGGCCACATATTTTTCCAGTCATAGTAAGGTAAGGATTCATTCAACGTATACATGATCTCGGGTAACATAAATGCAAATCCAAACTGGAAGAACATCACCGAGATCGTTCGAAATATCTGATAACTGTTATGGCGGTATTTCATTATGAATTTTACACCCATGATGAGGATTGCAAAGGTGTACAAGACTCCATATACAAACCATTGACTAGCCGCTTCACCTTTGATCATATAGCTTATAGGATCAAACATTTTGATGAGCGATATATTTGCACCATCTGGATTATAGCCAAGAAGTGAAGGGAAAAAGTAAAGACAAACATAGAATGCGGTGATAAGAATACCCGTGATCCAGCCAATGGTCCCTCTGTTAGTCAGACTATTAAACCAGAGGTTATTGTTTTTAATCCCGTCCGGATGGTGAGCATATGTTTCATAAGTGAACCATAGCGTTCCGATAGTCATCAATGTAAGCGACGGCCAAAGAAAGTTTGATGTATTGAATAAATTACCTGAGAGCCAGGCCAGAAAGATCAGGAAAACGCCTACTACTGCAAGTCCAAGACTTATTCTTTGTCTGGCCGTCAGAGTCGCTCCATCAGAGTTAGCTATTGATAGGCTGTTTGTCGAGTTTCCCATGATCAGGTATTTATCAGGTTTAAAAATGCTGAGAACCCTCTTTTTTTCAGTTTTAAATTTGCATTGAACTCTTCATTATACTTTTTGATCAGTTTCTTTTCGTATGATCGATAGAATTCGGGATCAAAACTACTCGCTCCAAGATTTTCGATCACATAATCCATGGTGCGTTTCTCTTTTAACCATTTATGAAAAAGATCGTGCCGTGCTCGTATTCCAAACAAGTTGATGCCTTTTAGCTCTGTTGTATCTTTATTATATACAAAATGAACACAGCGTTTACCGTCGTCATCCTCCCAATAGAATGAGTTTTCATCCGCTTTATTCTTGGGATATACCGTTCCATATGTCTGATATTCTATATCAAGAAATTTAGCGGAATTGAACCACGGGCCAGGATTATATTGGTCATCGTTATTGTCTGCAATATTTTTTCCAAGAATTTCACCATGCATTTTGCCTGTGTACCAAACCTGCTCAATGTTCCTGCGCCCCGGCGGAGGGTCTCTAAACTCCGCACAATCTCCAATTGCATAAATATCAGGAATATTGGTTTCGAATCTTTTATTGATTAAGATTCCACGCTTTGTTTCAATGCTCGAATTCGATAACCAGCTAATGTTCGGACTTACACCTGCTGTGAGACAAACGAGCTGTGTGTTTACTAATTCACCGGATTTAGTTTTAACTGCTTTGACGCGCCCGTTTTCATCCGGAAGAATTTTATCCAGCTCTTCTCCGAGTCGCAGGTCAAATCCATGCTCTCGTATATGTCGGCTTATCAAATCCGATTCTCCTGGTGGTAAAACATTATCCCAATAGCTTTTTTCTCTCACAAGTAGAGTGGTGGGTATTTTTCTTGACTGAAGCATTTCTGCTAATTCGATTCCGATTAGGCCTCCTCCCACGATCACCGCTCTGTCAACCTTTCTGTTCGTGTTTTGCTCCAACTGTTGCAAGTCTTGATAAGAGTAAAGCGATTGCACACCATCAAGGTCCTGTCCATGCCATCCGAATAAATTTGATCGTGAACCGCATGCTATGATCAGTTTATCATAATTTATTCTGAAGCCATTGGATCTTACAAGCTGTTTATTATCCGTGTCGACTTCGGTAATCCAATCGCGAAGCAGATCAATGCGATTTTTTTCCCAAAACCAGTCTTCATAAGGCTTTGTATGATGGTATTCCATATGCCCCATATAGATATACATGAGCGCTGTACGTGAGAAAAAGTAATCTGTCTCTCCGGAAACTAACAGGATCTCATGATCAGAACGTTTTCTGATATGTCTTGCTGCTGTGACTCCGCTGATCCCGTTTCCAATGATCACGATCTTCATCCGCTTAACATTTTATGGAGTTCATTCATAGGTTGTATGAAGATATTTAAACCAGATCAACAGATGAAACCATCTATGTCAAAAGGTGGGTTATGATATTTGTTAGTTTAGGTTGAGTGTTGTTTGCTACCTCAATTATTTCTGCAACGTTTACTTTTTTTATTTTGCCGGCAACCCCAAGATCGGTAATGATAGAAATGCCAAAAACATTAATGTCAGCATGCCTTGCTACGATGACTTCCGGAATGGTAGACATACCAACAGCATCAGCACCGATTGTTCTAAGGAATTTATATTCAGCAGGTGTTTCGAGATTCGGACCCATTACCGAAACATAAACTCCTTTTCGAACAGGGTAGTTGTTTGATTTGGCAAATTCATATGCCTTCATAACCAGCGAAGGGGAATAGGCATTTAGCATATCTGGAAATCGCGGACCGAATTCTTCCAGATTTTTTCCTATCAATGGATTACCGGGTAGAAGATTAATGTGATCCTCAATGATCATGATATCACCAATATTGTATTCAGGATTCAAACTACCACTGACATTAGAGATAAAAAGATCCGACACGCCGAGCAATTTCATGATCCGGACTCCAAATGCTACTTCTTCCATGCTGTAGCCTTCATAAAAATGAAATCTTCCTTGCATTACTACAACATCTTGCCCTTCCAGTTGGCCAAAAATCAGTTTCCCTTTGTGTGATTCGACAGTGGAAAGAGGAAAGTGAGGAATATCGCTATAATCAATGGAATGATCGATATCAATTCTTGCTACCAGTTCGCTTAAGCCGGTTCCCAGAATAATTCCCTTACGGATTTCAGAATCAACAAACTTGCGGATGAAATCGAATGACTCTTTATAGTGTTTATATTCGAACATATTGCTTATAATTCGTAAAATAGAATCATAATAAACCGGCGGTAAGATAAATTTTAAATTGCATTATGCCAACCAAGAAGGTTAAAGACAAAGATCCTAAATGGCAGAAGTTAGTGTTCATGGCAGTTTTGGCGATTCTGCCATTCATTGCATTTCATCCTGTGCTGGATGCTGATTTTATCAATCTTGATGATGGGAGATTCATCCAAAACAATACTGTAGTCAACGAGGGAAGCCTTTCTAATATACCTCAGGCTTTTAAGGAACAAATATTCACACCTCACTATAAACCACTGGTATACACAAGCTGGATAATAGAAGCGACATTGTTTGGAATGGATCCATTTATCTATCACTTCGATAACCTTCTTCTTCATATTCTGAACACTTTTTTGATATTCTTTATTTTTCAAAAATTGCTAGCCAGAAGCAAAATCGATGAGCACCATATCATGATAGCTGCTTTTTTTGGGGCTTTATTGTATTCTTTACACCCTTTTAAGGTAGAATCAGTTGCCTGGGCAGTTGAAAGAAAAGATGTGCTCTTTTCTTTCTTCCTTTTTTCAGGGATGCTATCGTATATCACATACATAGATAGTAAGAAGCGGAAATATTTGTTTCTGACGATGGGGTTTTATATCCTGACCCTGCTATCAAAATCGATGGGCATTTCCCTGATCATTATCGTTTTCTTATTGGATTTTCTATATGCACGAAAGTTCGGAAAGCGACTATTTGTTGAGAAGGTCCCATTCATAATAATTGTAGTAGCAGCCTTGTTCATTTATGGAATCTTCGAAAAATATGACCGTGTTACTCTCGGTGTTACGGAGGGACTTTTATCTGAGGAACAACAGGTGATACAACCGGAAAACTTCGATGGGTTACATCCTTTCTATAAGCAATTTCTCGTGATGAACTATAGAATGATAGGTTTCGTCGCACATTTTGTTTATCCCACGAAATTATCAATAACATATCCACGAGCTTACTATCTGGATATGGTCGGTGGTTTCATTCATGCTTTACCATTTCTAAACTTGCTTTTACTTCTGGGGATATTATGGATGTGGCAAAGGGCGAGATGGTTAGCTTTTGGTGCTGCTTTCTATTTCCTCACCATATTTCCTGCGCTCATGATGGGAGACAAAGGAACAAATTTCTTACCGGATAGATACGTTTATATGCCTTCATTTGGGTTGGTGTTTCTGTTCATAACAGCTGTGTTTACATATGTATCAGAGCGGTATTTCAAACTTTCCCTTGCACTATTGTCGGTAGTTATAATGCTATGTAGTTATAGTGTTTTTAACTACAGCCATGCATGGAAAGATAGTTTAACCCTATGGTCTGATGCTATCGAGAAGTATCCGGGAATGCTTGAAGTTGCCTATAAAAACAGAGGTTTAGAATATAGGAAAAGGAACAGAATGGATCTGGCTTTACAGGATTATCTCATTCTCGAAAAAATGCGAGTAAGGGAGGCAGGTGTTTATGGTAATATTGCAAACATATATGGCAGTTTGCAGAATTTTGATAAGTCCCAGGAATATTACACAAAAGCCATTCAGCACGATGAAAATTATGCTACAGCTTACTTGAACCGCGGAATTACCTATGCACAAAGAAAAATGTTTGACCTTGCTTTTGCGGATTTTCAGAAAGCTTATTCGTTAGATTCTACTTCCCCTAAACTGTTAGAAAGCTATGCTTATGCTAACTTTGAAGTCGGAAATTATGCGCTCTCAACTAAACTTTACTCTGAACTGATCAATGCCGGAGTTCAGCTGGAACGAGTTTACTTTCAACGTGGATTAGCATTTTTTAGCGCTAAAGAATTTACAAAAGCCGTTGAAGATTTTATACAAGTAGTCTCTTTTAACCCTTCCAATCAGGATGCTCTGTATAATATTTCCGCTTCTTACTTTCAGCTTGGGGAGTATTCCAAAGCGATGGATTTTGCAAACAGAGCTGCACAAAATGGTTTTAATGTTCCTCAGTCCTTTTATCAGAAGATTCAAGAGGGGTTACAAGCTGAATAGACAAGTCTGAGCGATAGTAAAAGTATATGAAAAGAGCACTTATCGCACACAAGATGTGCCACACCGCATGTCCCTGAAGAACAGAGTATGGAGAACACAACAGATCTGTGAAATCAAGAATCCACATTGCACCTGCCAATACGATACTGACAAGTCCAATTCCAAGATATCTTAAGAAAGCCTTAGCATGAGCTCCTGATCTGATAATCATATATTTTAAGACAAAAGTGATAAACACTATAAGTGGAAAGAGATAGTTAATATTCAGCTTCCATACATAGAAGTAGAATAACAAAAATATGAGTATTGCCGCAGGGATAATCACATGGTGTGAGTCCCTTTCTTTTGCTTTAAACTTATATTTTGGAAACAGAACATAGGTGTTGTACGCCAGAATGCTGATCATCAAGGCATAGATTCCGGTGATATCCATTTTCTGGAAAAAATACGTTAGCGATGCATGATAAAAAAAGCTTCCGAAAAAAACATATATGCAAGATATACCCATCATAATTGAGAAGGCAGGATATTTGACGATCAAGCTTTGAGTGTTTATTTTTCTTCTTCTGAAATCATTGATCCCGAAGGTTAGGCTGATGAGTCCAACGATAAGGAAGCCAAGGTTAGACCAGGTATTGATGGGCTGTCTGACAGAACACGGACCACGATCTAATTCACAAAAACTATAGGCATTGCCAAAAGCAGCTTCCCAACCTCCCCAAATGTTATGAGACTTATAGGCGTCCAGAAAAACAATAAGTAGACCTGTAATGGCTATAAAAAGAGCTATTGAGTAGTAGTAGGTTGATATATTATGGTGTAAAATGTTGAGCTGTCTTCTGATGTACCTATACCTTACTACTATTCTCATTTCCGCTAGTCTTTAATATTATATACGTTAGGGTTCATCAAACCGTTTGTTGGCAATTGTCAATTTATAGTAAGATAATAAATATTTATTAAAAAGTATATATAAAAGTGAGAATAATTAAAAATTAACTTGTTGACCAGAAATAGGTTGTGAAGAGGATGAGAACGGTAAACAATTCAAGTCGGCCTAGCAACATCAGGAATGTCAGGATCCATTTTGACGCGTCAGGGATATTGCCGAAGTGCCCTGCCGGACCTACTTCTCCCAGTCCAGGGCCAATATTTGCCAGAGAAGTAGCTACAGCACCTATCGAGGTAGTAAAATCAACACCTGTAAAAGCAAGCAAGGCAGACCCGACAGCAAAAATAACTACATAGATGATGATAAAGGCAAGCACATTATAAGTAATCTTATCACCAATGGCTCTTTTATTAATTCGCACAGCAATTACTGCAGAAGGGTGAATTAATCTTCTGAGTTCGAGGATGCTATTTTTGAACAGAATTAAGTGTCTTATGATCTTTACACCACCAGCTGTAGATCCTGCTGAACCGCCAATGAACATGATGATTAGAATTATAAAAACCATATAAGTTTCCCATGAAGTGTAATCGGTGGTGGCAAATCCTGTTGTAGAAATAATGGAAACGATTTGAAAAAGAGCTTCTCTGAAAGACTCCTCGAAATTTTTACTGTCCGCTTGAAGCAATGCAATAGTGGTCAAAAATGTAAAGAATAGAATGACGATATAGTACGCTTTAAATTCTTCGTTCGAGGTGAGTTTTTTCCATTTGCCGCCGATCGCATGAAATGTAAGGGTGAAATTTATTCCGGCAATGAACATAAAAATGATAACTACATATTGGATAAAGGCAGAATCGAAATGAGCTAAGCTATCTTGTTTAGTTGAAAACCCTCCGGTTGCCATAGTAGTTAAACTGTGATTTAGAGCATCGTAAAGATCCATTCCTCCTAGTTTTAGAATGATAGTCTCCAAAACAGTGAGTCCAACATAGATAGACCAAAGTCTTCTGGCGGTTTCATTTATTCTTGGGGTAAGCTTGTCTGGAGAAATTCCCGGAGCTTCAGATACAAAAAGTTGCATTCCTCCAACGCCAAGTAGTGGCAGGATTGCCACGGTAAGTACAATAATACCCATCCCACCGATCCACTGTGTCATGCTTCTCCATAACAGAATCCCTTTTGGCATCGCCTCAATATCACTAAGAATGGATGCACCTGTGGTTGTATATCCTGATATTGCTTCAAAGAAAGCATTTGTAAAAGAAGGAATAGAGCCGCTTAACAAGTATGGTAACGTACCGAAAAGTGAAATTGTAACCCAGCCTAGCGTAACTATCAGATAGCCATCTCGGCGTTTTACCTCTTCCGAATATTTCTTGTAAAGAGAAAAGTAGAGTAGGAGTCCAACTCCAATATTGATAGCACCGGAGATCAGTAATGCGTGAAGATCTCCATCATGATAGTAAAGAGAGTAGGGAATACAAAGAAACATGAAAATGCCATTCAAGACTAGTAGCAGTCCTATGAAACTCAGAATTAATCTTAGATTCAGTTTCATTTAAAGAATGATTCAACGTCATGGATGCATTCCGGTAAGCTTAATACAACTACTCTGTCATCGGCTTTGATCCAGAAATCTCCTAATGCAATATATCCTTTTCCGTTTCTAATGACGCCACCAACTAAAGCACCTTTCGGGAACTTAAGATCCTGGATCGACTTCTTTGTTACCTTGGAATTTTTTTTCACCTCAAACTCGAGGACTTCAGCATCAACTCCATGAATCCCAGCTAGCGAAACGATTTCACCTTTTCGGATGTATCGGAAAATAAAGTTAGCTGCGATAAGTTTCTTGTTGATCATCGTATCCACACCGATATTCTGTGATAGGTGAATGTAATCGGTATTCTCTATCAAAGCGATCGTTTTCTTTACACCGTGATTTTTAGCAACAAGGCATGAAATAATATTAGTTTCCGAATTACCGGTAACAGCTATGAAGGCATCCATATCTTCTATTCCTTCTTCTTCCAATAACTCGACATCGGACCCATCCCCGTTGATGATAAGTGTGTTCGGTAATTTATCTACTAACTCAAAACATTTATCTCTCTTTGCTTCTATCAACTTTACTTTATAAAGTTTACTGAGCTTTTTTGCACTGTGTATTCCAACATCACTTCCTCCGAGTATCATGATCTTCTTAATATCCACTTTTTCTTTAGCCGCAAGATTTATGATCTTCTCAATGCCGCTTTGGAGAGAAATGAAGTAGACATTGTCATTGATCTTAAATTTTGTGTTCCCTCTGGGAATGATCGTTTTATTGTTTCTAAGAATACATGCGGTAATGAAGTCATTTTCTTTATTGAGGTGGGAGGTTGAATTTATGGTCTTATCCTCAATGGGAGCATGATTATCGATATTGATGCCGATCATGTTCAATAAGCCATTATCGAATTCAAAAGTATCAGTGAGCGCTGAAGTTTTAAGTAAACGCTTAATTTCACGTGCAGCAAGTGATTCGGGTGAAATCAATTCGTCTATACCTAATTTTGCAAGATCGAGTTTGTCTTTCGCGAATAGAAATTCTGTATTGCTGATACGCGCTACAGTGCGCTTTGCTCCGAGATGCTTCCCTATGATAGCGGTAGCAAGGTTTGTTTCTTCACTATTTGTAACTGCGAGAAGAAGATCAGCTTTTTTGACACCAGCGTCCTCCAAGGTAGAAAATGATACGCTGCTTCCTTTTAGAGTAGCAACATCGATATGGCTTTCCGCATATCTTAATTTAGATTTATCAATGTCTACCAGCACAATATCCTGCTTTTCATAAGAGAGGAGTTTCGCCAGATGAAACCCAACATCTCCAGCTCCTGCGATTATTATTCTCATCCTAATGGTAAATTTATACTACCTGATCTGGTTTTAAAGCTATCTAAGTGGTATATATTTTTAAACAATTCCATAACCGACCCTTTTTCAAGTTCGAAAATTATAAAGAATCCTCCACCACCTGCACCACATAGCTTCATTGCGTATTTACTGCTTTCGATACCTTGTTTCCAGGGTTTCAAAACCTCCTCAGGGATCATATCGGTGAAGAGTCTTAGCTGAAGTTTTGAAACATGAAGAAGTTCTTCATTGCTTGCAGGAACTTCATCCCACATCTCCGAGATCAGATTTTCTGTTAGATCGCAGTATTGTCCTGTGAACAGTTCACTATATTCTTTGAGCTTTAGATTTTCCAAAAAAAGCGGAACCAGATTGCCCTTATTTCTTGATATACCTGAATGCCACAAATAAATATTGTTAACTAAACAAAGGCTGTCTTTTGTCATAATTTCACCATTCCTGATCACAATTGCTTTGTTCAAGTATGAGATCAGCGGATCGAAACCAGAACTCTTTCCATGGAAGAAAGACTCCATTGCTGCAAAAGTTTTTTTGAGTTCATGGATCGAGATGTCTTTTTTCAATCCATAAGTGTCGTATACAGCCGCAACCACAGCGCCGGAACTTCCCAGTCCTGACCCTACCGGAATACTGGATTCGATTCCCCAACCATTGTCAATATCCTGCTTCAAATTTTCGAAATCTAAAGCGATATCATTTTCTTTCCAATATTCGATCGGTTCTTTAAAATTGAGATCGATGCTATTACTTTGTGAAAAGTGAACAGTCATCTTAGGATATGGTATAGCAAGTGCGGATCCTTGTTTTACAACGGAGTATTCTCCAAACAGAAGTACTTTGGAAGGATAGCGCTTGCTTGAATCTATCATATTAATTTTTCGGGACCTTGTCCGGCTTTATCATGTAAGACCTTTCTCTCTTCACAGTATTGAATAAGTGCATCGTTGATGAATGACTTTACCGCTCCTGCATTGTAATCTGGATAAAGTAAATGAATGTTAGGGCCTGCATCGAGTGTAAATGCCATAGCAGTTGATGTTGCATTTCTAAATTCTCTGATGAGTTCGATTACCTTTAATGTATTTGGGTGTAGAAGAATATAGGAAGGAACAGAGCTCATCATCAGAGCATGTAATGTAAGTGCTTCAAGTTCTACGATCTCTGTAAACTTATGCCAGTCTCCACCTTCAAGAGCTTGCATAAGAACTTTAAGGTTATCGTGACTTTGCTTTATTCTGCTTTCTCGAAAACTATGCCCTGCCATTAAAGCATGTCCTTCTGTACTTGAGACACTTTTCTTTGCTGAATCAACTATAAGAATACTGTCGTGTGTATTTTTAAACTCCTCGTGGATCTTTTCATTCACTTCCACTGCATATTCATCGTGGCTGCCATCAACAATTTCACTGTTTCCCCAAACAGCAAATCCAGGGTAAACCGACCTGCAAGCACTACCGGAGCCAAGTCTTGACATACTTGAAGCGATGCTCAAATCTTCCGATGCAATGGCTCCATGTTCTCTTAGGATCGAGTACAGATTCATTGCAAGAGCGCTCATAGAAGAAGCGGAAGAAGCTATTCCCGTTGAGTGCGGAAATGAATTTGAAGACTCAATGATATAGGAAAACTCATTTAAAAGTGGATAGTCCTTAGCAATTCTTGCGATGAATCGCTCTATTTTTTGACCGAATTCCGGTTTGCGATTGCCCTCGAACAGAAAGTCAACTTTTACGTCACTCCCGTTACTTTTATTGTATTGGATACTGGTTTGAGTGTTGGCGTTTTCAAGTGTAATACTGATGGATGGGTTCATCGGAATTTGTTCACTGTGCTTACCCCAATACTTAACTAAAGCAATATTTGAAGCACTTTTCCATGCTACTTTCTGGATTGTATCTGTCATCATCCCACTTTATTTGTTTGCTATTACAAAACCATTTCGTCGAAAGATAAAATCGTTTTATAACCTTTTGCATTAAAATAACTTTTAAATTCCTCGAAATCTGTATTTCTGCTAACCATCACGAAATCCCCACCCCACGCACCAAGTGACTTAATACTTCCATCAAAATCTGAGAATTGCTTGATCTTTAATGTATCAATACCAAGGCAACTGCTTACAATTCCTTCATGAATCTCAATAAGATTATTAAATACTTCCTGATCCCTGCACTCCGCGAGCTGTGTGCTGATGCCTCCAATTTCCTTGGTAGGCAATCTCTCTCGTTTTATTTCTTCATACGCTAAAATTGCAGCCCTTGAGTTTCTTTTCTGGTTGAGATGCACAAAGTGAATTCTGTCTTTGAATGGAGGACAAAAACTCACTTTTTCAATCTTAGGTCCTTTTGGACTAAGTTGATAGAATAAGGCAGAATCACTGGATGCACAAGCAATATCATAACCTGAGCCCTTCATTGTGCTGAAAAGTAGTTTGTATGGATCTATTTTTGCCCATTGTGATAAGAAGTAGATGAGCGTTGAACTGCTACCAAGGCCCCAGTCATTTGGGAACTCTAAACGGCATTCGACTAAGATGTCATCCTCGTCTTTTAAAAAGGCCGGATTCAGTTTTTTGCATTGTTCCAGCAAACTCCGGAGAATGAGATTTTCTCTATCATCAAATCCTTTTGATGTTCTTAAATTGCTTTTGGAAAAACAGGTGTCGAGCCACTTTTTACTTTGGTAATTGTATGCATGCCAATAGACTTTATCCGACTTGACATTTACTCTATGAACTTTAAAATGCTGACCGTATTTTGCAGGAACTGCAAGACATTTTGCTCCATCCAAAACAAGATACTCGCCGCTGATCAGCAGTTTTCCATGAGCATAAAGCTCAATTATCTTGTCGGAGTCTGCACTGGAATCAGACCTTGTAAGATTTGGTTCTGATGAGTTCAAGAAATTCTCTAACTGCGCTGAATGAAACTATTTTATCTACAAAATATTCCTGAACTTTTATCACTTCCTCTTCTGAGGCTTTCAATTGTGCTAAAATATTGCTCAGGTGCATCTTCATATGACCATATTGAATCCCGGTTGTCACCAAAGATCTGATCGCTCCAAAATTTTGTGCTAAACCGGTGGCTGCCGTCACCATCATAAGTTCTGCTGCACTTGGGTTACCAAGAATATCAAGAGACGTCTTAGCCATAGGATGCAGATTCGTTAATCCTCCTACCGTTCCAAGTGCCAACGGAACTCTAATTTTAAATTTGAAAATCCCGTCGGTAACTTCAGCGATCGTCAGGCTTTTATATGTTCCACTCATTGCAGCATAAGTATGAACACATGCTTCGACAGCTCTGAAATCATTTCCTGTTGCTATAACAACTGCGTCTATTCCATTGAGGATACCCTTATTATGCGTGGTAGCTCGGTGCACATCGAAATTCGCAATATTGACCGCTTTCACAAACCTACGGGCAAAGTCATCAGGAAGCATCTGGTGGCTGTTTTCATGTAATTCTTCAACAGGGCAAGATACTTCGCACTCTACTACACAATCCGGAGTGTAATTGGAAAGGATAGACATGATCACTTCTATATCTTTTTCTTTGCCAGTGAAGCTTTCATACTTACTTGCCTCTTCCCTTAGTATAAGAGCTAATTGTTCGAGGATCGAATTAATGAAGTTAGCACCCATGCTATCGCATGTCTCAAAGCTCACTTTAAGCTGATAGTAATTTTCTTCCAGATGAGAAAAGTCGAGCAGTTGAATGTCACGAACTCCACCACCTCTTTTTTCCATATTGGCAGTAAGGTGCTTTATTCCATCGAAGAACACATCCTTCTTCCTTTTAAAAAAAGTATTGAGTTTTCTGTGATCACCATTAAAGCTAAAGTGAACCTGACCTATCTTAACTGATGAAATTACTTTGGCTTTAAAACCACCTCTGTTAAGCCAGAATTTAGCCGCTTTGGAAGAAGCAGCGACTACGCTGCTTTCTTCTGTTACCATAGGAACACAATAGATCTTATCGTTAATGAGGAAGTTTGGGGCTACTCCAAAAGGGAGATAGAAGTTTGTAAGTGTATTCTCACTAAATCCATCGAATAGCTTCTGCTTCTCAACCTCATCATGCCAGAAACTTGCAAATTGTTTCGCAACATCCAGAGGATTGTGATACAAAAAATTCTTAGCCAACCAGGAGATCTTATCCCGCTTGTTTAATTTTGAAAATCCAGATACTTCTTTCATAGAATTCAATGTGTTACAAAAATAGTAGTATAAAACTACCTATACAAATGGTTAAACACATTGCATTCGAAAATGTTGTCTATAAAAATGTTCAGGAATAAGCTATTTATTGATTATCAGCTTTTTAACGAACGAATAGTTGGAGGATTTGATGTGGATCAGATAAGTTCCTGAAGGAATTCCAGTTAATTCTATCTGATTGCTAGTTCTGTTGTCAAATGTTTGTATTTCAAGGCCTTTAAGATCACGTACTACTATGTTTACAAATTCCATACCTTCAGGAAGTGAGATATTAAATCTGCCATTATTTGGATTTGGGTAGATCGATACCTCACTACTTAGATCTCTTTCATTTATTCCTGTAGCCGATTCGCAGGAATCTTCCTGAAGTTCAAATGATCCAATATCCATTTTCCCATCGTAGTTCCTGTTTCTTCCTCGTTGATCAACTATTTGGTTTCCTATACTATCTCCTTTATTGATTGCAGGACTCAGACATATGAGAGCATGAGTCTTAGTAAATCCACCATTATATGCTAACGGTTCGATCAATGGATCGATAGGATTATCCGGAAAGCCAAAAATATCACCGGTAGAGCCTATGGCACTTGTAAGAAAGCTAATATCTCCGATCAAATTATATCCATGGGAAACAACATCAGTTCCATTTGGATCATGTACATCTGGTCCGGCTACCGATGCTGAATTGAGCGCTATCAATGAATGTGAGCCGTACAAAAACCCTTTTTGATACACGTTAAAGAGACCGCCTCCACGTTCTGAGTCGTTGAGCACCATTGTGGTATGAGAAATATCAGTTAAGGCAGAATTGTAAATACCACCTCCGAATTTTCTGCACTTATTTGAACTGAGTGTAGAGTTGATATAGATAGCAGTGCCCATTAAATGGGAGACCCCGCCACCGTGGAGACCTAATGCCTCATTATTGTTTATTGTAGATCTGTCAAAAATTACATATCCAAAATTGATCACTCCTCCACCATCGGAGTTGGCGATGTTTCTCTCAATTGTAGTTTCGATCGCGAATAGGTTTGTTGAGCTATCATTGTATATTCCACCTCCATACTCCGCTGTATTGTGAGCAACTCTACTCCTGAAAAGTGAAAGGTTCCCTTCATTGTATATACCTCCTCCAAAATCGGCAGTTCCTCCAATTATATTGACATAATTGATCCTGCACGTACTTCCTTTCGATATTTTTACAATTCGAATAGAATCATGGGTCGAGATCGTAAGATTCGTATCGGGAAACCCTATTATGGTTATGTTTTTTGAAATAAGTAGTTCCGAAGAGTCAATCCAAATGGTGTCTCCCTTAAGATTTGACCCAAAAAAGATACTGTCACCACTTTCAGCGATGGAAATGACATTTCTAAGAGAGTTCACATCGTCGTCTTCTGAATTAGTAACGACATGCAGTGTTTGGCTATTTGCAATTGTAGCTAATCCGAACATCAACAATGCACAGTAAAATACTGATTTACGGAACATTTGCTAAAGAATATATGATGAATGATCGGTTCTTGATGTTAAAGTTATAATTATTATATATCTAAATCAAGTTTATTGTATAATCTTTTATTTTAATAACTACTTCGCTGAAAAGATGTCGTAAAGGTTTAATTCGTTGCATTCATGAAAGTTCTTCAATTTTAAGTATTCTATGAATGATATTGCTCCTCAGGTTTTATAATAACTTCAGAAGTAGTTATATTGAGATAAATCCACTTTTAAGCATTTAATGAGTGAAATACAAAAGGTCAGAATTGATAAATGGTTGTGGGCTGTAAGGATATATAAAACCAGATCACTTTCTAAGAAGGCATGTGAACAAAAGAGAGTGAAGATAGAGGATGAGGCTCAGAAACCTTCGAAAACGTTGCAAGGTGGTGAAATAATTGATATCAGAATAAACCACGAAAGTCGAAGATACAAGGTATTGAAGATCATTGAGAAAAGAGTAGGAGCTCCTATTGCGATCACTTGCTATGAAGATCTAACACCAGAAGTTGAAAAATCTAAAAAGTATATGTCCGCTTTCCATAAAATTGATAAAAGAGAACGTGGAAGTGGAAGGCCTACAAAGAAGGAACGGAGAGAGATTGATAAGTATAAAGATCTGGATCAATAGCATGATCCTTCAAGTTCATTTATCCACTCCCTGATCAATGCAATGCCTTCTTCGTGCTCGATTTTCCTCCCGATTTCCGGCATCATAATACTCGGATCATTTGAGATCATGCGGTAAAGGAGAATCGAAGAATCTGCTTTACCCGGAGCAATATCAAAGTCGAGACCTCCTGTCCCTTTCCCGGCTGAGATCGGTGATTTACAAATTCCCAGGCTTGCACCTTCTTTTTCTAAGACACTCAAGTTTAAACCGCTGGTATGTCCTGACCCATCTGGATTGTGGCAATGTCCGCAATTGATGTCCAAATATGATCGGGCTCTTTCCTCAACTGAAGCTTGTTTATCATCATAATTGGCAAATCTCCCGTAAACCGAAGTAGGATTGTCGTATTGAAGCAAGTTGATACTTTTCCATTTTTCCAGCTGATTTGCTAATCCATCGGAATACCTGATATCTTTGTTTAAGTTGGCAATTTTTGGTCCAATCGGGATGATCTTTTCTTTGTTCTGATGGCAGTTTTTGCATTGGTTTTTATCGGGAACAGAATAATTCAATTCTCTTACAGATCCGTCATGATGTATCCAGGAGATCTTCCTGTTTCCTCCTGCAAGCGCAAGAGTAGCATCGGTCTGTTCATCATTCCAGATATATGGTAAAGCGATCCAGCCTTCCTCTTCATGTATGAGCAATCGAGTCTCCATGATTCTCCTGCCTCCTTCTTCATTCCGAAAATCATCTGGATAGTAAAAGTTCTTGATCAGAATACTACCAACAGGAAACATGATAACCTCATCAGGGTCATCTACAGTAGCATGAGTATGCTCAGGTAGCCAGACAAATCTTGCCTTGTATGCATAATCTGAAAACAGAGCAGCATTAAGATCGTAGGGAATAACATTTTCAACCGGATTTAAATCAGACAGAGTACCTTTGAAAAAGTTATAATCCGATAGCAGTTTATTCGTGGACTGGCCTATAACATAGCTTACCCTATCCGTTTGATTACATCTGGATAACAGAATAAAGAGCATTGAAAGAAGGCAAAATGCAATGGCTTTTTGAAATCGCATATTATAATATACGTAAAATAGGATAATTTGTCTTAAACGCTCACCGCTTTAAGTTTGCTGAGACTGCAGTCACATTCTGAAGGGTCTTCAGATACATTTTCAAATTCGTTTGGCGCATCGATGTTTACAAAACCAGCGTTCTCGTTATTCTGCACGCAAATCTTTTTTTCCGGAACAATTTCTCCATCATCTGAAATGGTCGATGGGTCAACGATCCCATCATAAATAATGTCCGGAGCACTCCCTTTAAACAGGAAAGCGATCAATTTACCCATGTCCCGGCTGAGATCCGGCAGTGACATTTTGTTTTCATAAACATTGTTATGAATGTAGATTCCAGAGACATAAGGATTATATTCCTCATCATCAAACGGTTTTTGAGTGATAAGATAACTCACCACAGCAGTATTAACAGATTTGTTGTTAGAGATCCTATTATCAAAAACATCGACATCTTTGCAAGCCATCAGTAAAAGACCTGTTCCAGCTGGGATCATCGCTGCTGTGTTGCCTTTAGGAGCAAAATTTTTATGATTGTTTTTTTCGATATCGTTATCGTATACCCGGATATGGCGACCGTTTTTTACTTTGAGCTCGGGAAGGTCAAACACTAAAATGCCACCGGCATTTCCTTCGCATCTGTTTCCATATACATCTGCATAAGTGCAGTTCTCAACCTCTATCCCTGCAACATTATTGTATACATAGTTATTTCTGATCACTGAATTGGTTGTCTGACCTACATATATACCGGCATCAGAAGCAGCGAAAACCTCACAATTCTCAACCAGGACATTTTTACTGGAGACCGGGTATAAACCGTAAGCTCCATTATCCGTCTTAGAACCGCCTGTCCATCCTATCTTCAGGTTTCGAAAAGTGACCCCGTCTGAATCGATCACTTTTATCGCGTCACCCTTTGTATCCAACACAGCAAGGTCTTCAATAACGATATTATCGGCATTTGCAATAATCCCTTCCGCACCTTCTTCCTGCATCTTAAAAGACAAAATTGTCTTATCCATACCTGCACCTTTGATTGTGATATCCGAAACACCATCGATGGTAATAGAGCGCGTGAACTCATATTTGCCTTCAGGAATTTCTATCACAGCGCCATCTTCAGCAAGGATCAACATTTCTCTGATCTCATCACTATTTTTTAGTTCTGCTGTTGGGATGTTGGGTTTCTTGTTGCAAGACAATACAAGAATACCGGATAATATCAGAATGAGGTATGATTTCATGATAGTGCTTTACCCAAAAGTACGTATAGGAAATCGAGATAGTTCTGAATTAGACCGAATAATATTCACAGTTTATTCCTGTGATTTTATTTCGTCTTTCTCACCAACTCCGGAAACAATTTCAATATTGATTCCATCTGAAAGGCCAAGTTTCACTTCTTTTTTATCGAACTGATCGCTTCCATTTTTTAATTCTACATAGGTAAGACCATCCTTATCAAAGATCACACTACCTTCATTGATAGCCAGAACAGAATCCTTTTTATCTAAAACTATATCAGCATTAGCGCTAAAACCGGCTCTCAGAAATATGTCTTCCGGCAATTTCACAGAAGCCTTGATCTCGAACTGGATGGTTCCATCCTGGTCAACACCCTTTGGGGAAATATATTCCAATTGAGCATCAAAAGTGCGATCATCAATTGCGGCAACTCGGAGTTGAATTGGCATCCCTTCTTTCAGTTTTCCCACTTCGGACTCATCGACATTCCCTTCAAAAATGAGCTGACTCATATCTGCAACCGTCGCGATCGTGGTTCCTTCATTGAATGTGTTGCTCTCGATAACATTTGTGCCTTCTTTTACCGGTACATCGAGCACCATACCATCGATGGTCGATATCACCAGATTCGCAACCTGACCGGAGTTTTTCGCAGCTCCTTCCTTAATGATCTGCAGGTTATTCATCGCCGATGAAAGTTCTTCAACAGCGAGATTGTACTCATACTCAAATTGTTCCAGCACTTGTTTGGAGATTACTCCTTTGTCGAAAAGCGCTTTCTGTCTGTCGAGTTCTTTTTTTGCTTCATCTCTTCTTAAAGTACTCCTCTTTACTGTGGCACTAGCATTGTTTAAGTTTTCACTATTTGGTCTAACCTGGATTTTGGCCAGAAGCTGTCCTTTCTTCACTGTTTCTCCTGCTTCGACATATAGTTTATCGATGATACCGGAAACCTGTGGTTTCATTTCGACCTCCCGTCTGGGTACAATAGAACCAGTGGCAACCGTTTTTTTGATGATATCGGTTACAAACGGTTGAGAGGTTTTAAATACAACATCTTCTTTCTGAGTTTTCTTGATCATGTAGTATCCCAGGTAGCCCATTAGGCCAAGAATGACTAAAATAAAAAATGCGAGAAAAACCTTTTTCATTTATTTATTGATTTAATTATTCTGCTGATAATGCTGATACAGGTTTTATTTTTGCCGCAATAGAAGCTGGTATCAAACCGGCAATGATTCCTGTTATTATTAAAATTATTAGAGCACCAATTGCAATTGCGCTGCTGATCTCCGGGTTTCTAAAAGGAACATCGGAGTTATCACTCATCCCGGACATCGCGAAGGAGACAGTATCCAGAAGCATTATACCCAGTACGAGACCGAAAAACCCTGAAATAATGGTTAGTAAAACCGATTCCTGAAGAACCATCGCTATAATGTTTGATGGTCTGGCTCCGAGCGCTTTTCGAACTCCAATTTCTTTGGTCCTCTCCTTTACGATGATGAGCATGATGTTTGCAATACCAATACTACCAGCAAGTAAAGTAAGAAAACCGACGATACCTACAAATGACTTTATCCCTGTAAATATACTGAGTGTTTCAAGATAGTTTTCCTCGCTATTGTATGATCCAATTGCGTTTTGATCTTCTTCTGCTACTTTATGCCGCTTTTTCAGGATGGCTTTGATTTTTTCTTCGACAATGGATGCAGAGTATCCATCCTTAGCAGTGGCGGCATACCATCCAACCTTGTCTCCATAATTGAATGCCTGCTGAAATGTTGAAATAGGAATGAAGATCTTTTCTCGTTCTTCATCAGCAGAATTCCCTTTACGTTTACCTGGATTAGAAACACCAACGACTTTAAAGTAAACTCCATTGATCTTGATCGCGTCACCAATAGGATCTTCATCTGGGGTAAATAGAATATCTCTTACTTTCTGTCCGATAATTGCCACCTTCCTGTTATCAGAGATATCCTTTTCATTCAGAAATCGACCTGCATCGATTCCAACAGATTCTATATATCGAATTTCGGGATAGAGGCCCATGACATTAAATGTACCTGAGTTGTTTTTCCTTGCAACGATATTCGTACCCTGATAACCTCCAAGTTGATTACATGGCGAGAAGTGTTTCAACTCTTTTACGTTTTCGAGAATGGCTTTGGTATCATCATTGTTGAAGCGGATAAACCGGCCGGGCTTTAGTCCTTTATACGGTACGGTTGTTCGACTACCCCACATCCAGAATGAATTTGTGGCAACTCCGGCCATTTCATACATCACACCATTTTGCAAACCATTCCCTGCTCCCAGCATGATCACCAACATAAATATTCCCCAGAACACACCGAACATCGTAAGTGCTGTTCTTAACTTGTTTTTGCTGAGCGTCAGCAATATTTCTTTCCATTTATCTATATCGATCATATTATTCGTCTCTTAATGCGACAACCGGATCAACCGATGCAGCTTTTCTTGCCGGGAAATACCCTGCCAGGACACCCGCAATCAATAAAAGTATAAAAGCAGCGACAGGAACATATACCTGTACTTCCGGATTTCGGAAAAAATTAGTGTCATCTGGTAAAACGAAGTTGACCAGTTCAAGTACGCCAATTCCTGCCATCATTCCAAAATAGCCTGAGAAAAAAGTGATAAAAACAGATTCCAATATTATCAACCAAATAATAGAATTCGTAGTCGCGCCCATCGCTTTTCGTATACCAATCTCTCTTGTTCTTTCTTTTACTGAGATCAACATGATATTAGTAATTCCCACGATTCCAGCTATGATGGTAAAGATTCCGACACACCACATGAACAGCTCAATTCCCGTAAACACATTCTGCATCATTCTGAAATCCTCATTGTTATTATATACACTCAAACCCCTTTTATCTCCCGGTGCCACTTTATGTTTTCTGCTGAGAAGGCGTTCAATGTTCCCGGCCATTTTAATGGTTTCTTTGAAAGGCTTTGTTCCTGTAGTAAGCATCATCTGATGAATTCTGTCCTCACCTGCATAAGCCTTCTGAGCTGTAGTAATAGGAATGTAAACGATCCTGTTCTCGTTAATGCCCCCTTCATCTTTGTAAACCCCAACGACTTTATACAGTAAGTCATTTACTTTGATATATTTTCCTATTGGGTCTTCATCTCCAAACAGGGTGACCACAATATCTTTCCCGATCGCTGTTACTTTTCGTTCCTCTTTGATATCCTTTTCATTGATGAAACGACCTTGAGTAATAATGGTATTTTCAAGATATTTATGATCCGGATGGCAAGATCGAACGCTGAAGGCAGAGCTCTTATCCCTATAGCTGATAGCAAATTCTCCCCACAAATAAAATCGACCGGTCAGATATTCCACACCTTCAACACGTTCTCTTAGTAAAGTGTAATCTTTGTTTGTAAACTTTACCTGTCTGCCGATTGGAAGGCCCTGATAAGGCACTGATGTTTTTCCGGAGTAGATCCATATCGAGTTGCTCGCATCATCATTCATGGTAGCCTGAACTCCGTTTTGCAAACCATTTCCTGCTCCGATCAAAACGATCAGCATGAATATTCCCCAGCTGACACTAAAAGCTGTAAGAAATGTTCTCAATTTGTTTTTCCTCAGTATACTGAAGATCTCTTCCCATGTATCTATTTTAAACATACATCAGGCAATTTCTTTGTTCAATTCGGCATTCCCGGAGTGCTCAATAATCCCATCTCGTAAACTGATAACCCGATCAGTTCTACCTGACACCTCTCTGTCGTGTGTCACAATTATAACAGTAGTTCCTTCTTTATTTACATCACGAAAGATCTGCATCACCTCCTCTGATGTATGCGAGTCTAAAGCTCCGGTTGGTTCATCCGCAAGAATAACACTTGGTTTGTTTATCATTGCTCTCGCAATAGCAACCCTCTGTTTTTGTCCTCCGGATAACTCGTTGGGCATATGTGTAGCCCAATCCTTCAGTCCAAACTTGTCGAGGTAATTTAACGCTATTCTATTTCGATCTTTTCTTCCTACTTTTTGATAGTATAAGGGTAAGGCCACATTCTCCATAGCATTCTTGAATGGAAGGAGATTGAAGGACTGAAAAACAAATCCCAGGAATTTATTTCTGTAGAATGCAGATTGCTTCTCAGAAAGGTTTTTCATGACTACATCCTCCAAAATGTATTCACCATCATCATAGCTGTCGAGTATCCCCAAAATATTCAGCAGGGTAGACTTCCCGGATCCGGAGGGTCCCATTATTGAAACCAGTTCCCCTTTGTCAATGACCAGGTCAATTCCTTTTAGAACATGCAAATAATTAGACTTACCGACAGGATAAGACTTATTGATACTATTTAGTGTGACCATACAACTTTAAACATATGACGGAATAGGCAATAAAATTAATGTATTAGACCAACATCATAAATCTATCTACGAATATTATTACCATAAAGTAGCATTTCAAAAAAATTAGATTTTTTTGATTCGAGTTCAGTTCTTTAGAATTCAAATATCCTATATTTGTTTATTCACATAAGTTTATAGAATGCCAGTCGAGATTGGAGAAAAAGCCCCTGAGTTTACCTTGTTTGATAGTCAGAAAAATGAAGTAAGTCTCTCCGATTTTAGAGGAAGAAATGTGATACTCCTGTTTTACCCATTAGCGTTTACTGAAGTTTGTACTGAAGAGCTTTGCGGAATGAGGGATGCGCTGCATTACTATAACGACTTTGATACCGATGTTTTAGCTATTTCGGTTGATACCGCTTTCTCTCTCGAAAAGTACCGACAAGAACAGAGCTACAATTTTCCTCTTCTTTCAGATTATAACAAAGAAGTGTCGACAGATTATGATGTGCTTTACGAAGTGTTCGCACTTGGGATGCGAGGTGTATCAAAGCGAGCAGTATTTTTGATTGATAGGGAAGGTATAACTCGGCACAAAGAGGTATTGGAAAATGCTATGGAGTTACCTGATTTCAATAAGCTTCAAACTGAACTTAAGATTATCAATAGCATATAAAAGATGTTGCAGATCAATAAATTTAATGTAAGAGTTTACGGCATTTTGTTTAATGCTAATGGTAAAATACTTGTCGAAGACACTATCATTCGTGGTCATAATTATACAAAGCTTCCTGGTGGCGGACTTGAATTTGGAGAAAGTACTCACGATTGTTTGATTCGTGAGTTTAAAGAAGAGACAGATATTGATATCGAAGTATCTGATCATTTTTATACTACAGATATCTTTCAGCCTTCTGCGTTTGACGATTGCAGTCAGGTAATTAGCATTTACTACTTTATAGAATCTCAGAACCTTCATAAGCTCGAAAGCTCAGGGAAGAAATTTGATCTTGACACAATGAATGGTATTATTTCTTCTTTCAGATGGGTACACCCTGAAAATTTGTTGAGAGAAAATTATTTTACACTTCCATTGGATAGGATTGTAGGTTCAATGTTGATCGACTACAAGAAATCTGATATTTATGCAAAGTAAGAAGGTAAGCTTCACTAATTCTGAAGGAAAGAAACTATCTGCCAGAATAGAACTCCCGCTGAAATCCGACCCTGCTGCATATGCAATATTTGCACATTGCTTTACATGCAACAAAAATTTAAATGCTGTCAGAAATATCAGCCGGTCACTTACTAATGAGGGGATCGCAGTGTTTAGTTTCGACTTCACAGGATTAGGTGAAAGCGAAGGGGACTTTCCAGACACCAACTTCTCTTCCAATGTTCAGGACTTGGTTGACGCAGCTGAATTTATGAAAGAAGAGTACGAAGCTCCATCGATCTTATTGGGTCATTCACTTGGTGGTGCCGCGATCATTCATGCAGCTGCAAGGATTACTGAAATTAAAGCGTTGATAACAATTGGAGCTCCTGCAGGCGCTTTGCATGTCGAGGAGCATTTCAAAGGTAAAGTGAAAGAAATAGAAGAGAAAGGATTGGCGGAAGTCAATATCGGTGGGAGACCATTCACGATAAAAAAACAGCTTCTCGATGATCTGAGAAGCGACAAGACATTATCAGTAATAGAGAACCTGAACAAACCATTGCTTATTATGCATGCGCCATTTGATGAGGTTGTCGGGATCGACAATGCTGCCAGAATATATACTGCTGCTAAACATCCCAAGAGTTTCATCTCACTCGATAAAGCAGACCATTTACTTTCCAATAAAGAAGATGCCCATTTTGTTGGTCGAATGATCGGAAGCTGGGTGAGTCGCTATGCCGGTATAAGAAACGAAAAGGAAGCACTGAAAACTGATCTGCAAGTCGCAGTTCGCACCGGCACATCTTTCACAACAGAAATCCAAACAGGAATACATCACCTTACAGCTGATGAACCTGTAGACGTTGGTGGTAATAACTATGGCCCATCTCCTTATGATCTTTTACTATCTGCCTTAGGCGCATGCTCCGCAATGACTTTAAGAATGTATGCTGACCGAAAAAAGTGGGATCTGAAAGAAGTTACAGTACATTTAAAACATGGAAAAGAATACCTCGAGGACTCAAAACATAGTGGTGAATCACAAAGCAAGATCGATATGATCCAGAAGGTAATTGAAATGGAAGGCGATCTCAGTGTGGAACAACAGAAAAGGTTGTTTGAGATCGCAAGCAGGTGCCCGGTGCATAAAACACTCCTCAGCGATATCCATATTCAATCCGAATTGAAATAAACTCGTCATTATTTTCTATCAGCAAGCCAAAATTTTGTACAGAATTTCTTAAATTGGTTGGCTCTTAAATTACTCAATACCTTTAAATACGTTGATTTATGAAGATTTACAACACGGAAGATATCAGGAATGTTGTTTTACTTGGACATTCGGGAAGTGGTAAAACCACATTTGCTGAAGCCATGCTTTTTGAAGCAGGTGTTATTGGAAGAAGAGGAAGCACTTTAGGGAAAAATACGGTTTCCGATTATCATGAGATCGAACAGGAGAGAGGAAACACCATTTTCTCCAGCTTACTTTATGCTCCGTGGAAAGACTCAAAGATCAATATCATAGACACTCCCGGGTTGGACGATTTTGTAGGAGAGCTGATTCCGGCACTGAGAGTAGGAGATACCGGAGTAATGATGATCAATGCTCAACATGGTGTTGAGGTTGGTACTGAAATGATCTGGGAATATGTTGATAGGTTTAAAACCCCTACATTATTTGTAGTTAACCAGGTTGACCATGAGAAATCTGATTTTGAATTGACATTGGACCAGGTTAGAAATCGATTCGGGAATAAAGTACTTCCAATGCAATATCCTTACAATCAAGGTGAAGGTTTTAATGCCATCATCGATGCATTGAAGATGGTGATGTACGTTTTCCCGGATGATGGAGGTAAACCTAAAAAAGAGGAAATCCCTGATGATCATATCGAAAGAGCACAGGGAATGCATAATGCACTGGTAGAGGCTGCTGCAGAGAACGATGAAGCGCTTATGGAAGTGTTTTTCGATGCCGGAACGCTATCGGAAGAAGAAATGACAAAAGGACTTCGTATTGCCATCGCAAACCAACAAGTCTATCCATTGTTTTGTTGCTCATCTGAGAAAAATATGGGAAGTGGACGAGTTATGGGATTCATACACGATATCTGTCCTTCCCCGGCAGACGTTCCACCTGTAGAACTTGAAAATGGCGAAACACTCAAGATCGATTCCAATGGGGAAAAAGTAGCCTTCATCTTTAAAACAGTTTCTGAACAGAACCTTGGAAATATGTCCTTTTTCAAAGTGTATTCTGGAGAGATCCAAACCAGCGATGAATTTATCAATGCTGATAATGATCAGCATGAACGCTTGAATCAGCTTTACATATTACATGGAAAGAACAGAGAGAACGTGGATGCTCTGAAAGCAGGAGATATCGGTTCGACAGTTAAACTGAAGAACACGCATACCAATAATACTTTACTGGTTAAAGGAAGCAATAGCAAAATAAGACCAATCAACTTTCCGGCCTCCAGAGCAAGAGTTGCGGTGAGACCACCTAATAAAAGCGATATTGAAAAACTAGCCAATGCACTTCATACTATACGGGAAGAAGATCCAACATTGCATGTAGAACATTCACAAGAATTAAGGCAGACAATATTACATGGAATGGGTTCTCTTCATCTCGATATTGTTAAATGGAAAATTGAACATTTGTATAAGATGGATATTGATTTTATGGAACCTCGTATTCCATATCGGGAAACGATTCAGAAAGCTGCAAGGTCAAACTATAGACATAAAAAACAATCAGGTGGAGCCGGACAATTTGGAGAGGTTCATTTGTTGATCGAACCTTATTATGAGGGTATGCCGGCACCTGACGGACTTAGTGTTAGACGGCAGGAAGAGCATCCATTAGAGTGGGGAGGGCTTCTGGTATTTAATAACTGTATTGTTGGAGGCGCGATAGATGCAAAGTATATGAATGCGATTTTGAAAGGAGTATTGCAGAAAATGCACGATGGTCCTTTAACAGGGTCATATTGCAGAGATATTCGGGTTAGTATTTATGATGGGAAAATGCATCCTGTTGATTCTAATGATATGGCTTTCCAGATCGCCGGAGCAATGGCATTTAAAAGTGCTTTTCAGGAAGCGAGTCCGCAGTTACTTGAACCAATATATGAGTTAGAAGTTCTGATCGTTGATGATGTTATGGGTGATGTAATGAGCGACTTACAATCTAGACGCTCTATCATATTAGGTATGGAAGCTGAAGGGCATTTTCAAAAGATCAAAGCAAAAGTTCCCCTCTCAGAGCTATACATGTATACGTCCTCACTCAAGTCGCTGACACAGGGTCGGTCTAAGTTCTCAATGAAATTTACAGAGTTTGCTCCTGTGCCGCACGAGATACAACAAAAACTGATCGAAGCTCATCAAGAAGAGCTACAGGATGCTTAAATAAAAAAAGGCGAGGATGTCAAATTCCTCGCCTTTTTACCTTAACCAAAAACCCTTTTATTTTGTAGATGCGCTGGTTGCAACTAAATTGAATGTAATATCAAAGTCGTCATATATCATTTTGTCTCCAAGATTATCGAAGAATGAACCGGACCCGTATTGAACGTTCCATTTTGATCTGTCGATGGTAGCAGTTCCATTTGCCATAAGTTGATCATTTTTCATTATTACGACCGCAGGAAAACTGATCTCATGTGTTATTCCTTTAATAGTGAGGTTACCTACTATTGTGTGATTTGCCTCTCCGTCTTTTGCTCCTTTTATAGGGATGAACTTTGTGGCGTTAAACATGGCTTCCGGATGAGTTTTCACACCAAAGAAATCATCAGATTTCAAGTGGCCGACTAGCTTCTGATTTGTCCCTTCATTTTCGATATCGAGACATACAATTGAGTTCATATCTATGGTAATATCTGTGCTGTTTACCGAGCTTCCTTTTACCCAAACTGACCCATCAGATAAACTGATTGTTCCATTATGAGACCCTGTTACCTTTGAGCCGGTCCACAAAACTTTGCTTTTTTCTGTATCGACGGAAAATTCAGTAGCATCGCTGCCAGGGTTAGAAAATGCTGTACCGATCATAAAAACTACAGCTGTTGCGATCATCAATATTTTTTTCATTTTTTTAAAGTTTAGTAATTAAGAAATTTGTTGTTTTTTTATGTTGTCTATATTATAATTGTCTATACAAATGTTGGGCCAAATTTTTTTTATCCTCTCAATTTATCAAGTAGGTCACTGATTTGTTTTGCTTCTTTTGCCATAATATTTTGGAACAATTCGTTCTCAGTTGACTTTAAAAGTGGGTCAATGTTTTCTAACAACTTCAGACCCTTTTTTGTTATAGAAATTTCTACTTTTCTTCTATTATTTTCACATTGTATCCGATCTACAAAACCTTTTAATCTCAGCTTTTCAACCAATCGGGTAGTATTACTGGATTTGTGGATCATCCTATGTTGAATATCCATAAGATTTATTGCTTTACCTTTCTGTCCACGAAGAATTCTGAGCACATTATACTGTTGCTGTGAAAGGTCAAACTCTCTAAACATATGGTTCCAGTTTTCCATCAACCAATTTGCTGTAAATACAATATTCAAGTAGGCGCGCTGAAAATCGCTTGTGAATGTGCTTTGTATTTCTTGTTCTAGTTTCAATGTTGTATTAATTACTATTGTATATACAATAAAAGTACCTACAAAGTTTTAAACTTTCAAACTTTTTTGAAAAAAAACTTTAAAAAGTTGGGACGAATCTCTTATAAATAAACTTAATATCATCTTGTATACAAATACTTAAATTATTAGTTTTACGTTTACAAATAATTAAAATGGATCGTTCTTCCGCAATACATGTTGCAAAAGAATTAATTCCTTATCTAACCTTCCCTGATATTGATGTATTAACAAGTAAAAACCTGATGAAAGAGAGAGACGAGGAGATTAAGAAGGCATTGCTTTTAGGTAACGGAGACCATGAGAAGGTGAGAATCTATTTTGAGGATAAATTCAGCTTGAAACAAGTTGAAACTACGATCTGGGGAATGACAGAAAAACATATCATTCTGAAAAAAAATACGCTGATCCCCAAAAAAGCCATTCGCAAGATCCATTTTAACTAATTTCTTCGCATAAAGCAACGGCTAATTTTCAGTTTTTATCAAATAATTGTTAAATTGATCCTAGAATCAAATTTAGTTAGGCGTATGAACATTACATTTAACGAATTAAGAAAAATCAAGGACAGTCTTCCGGATGGCAGCATCCACCAGATCGCTGATGAACTAGGGATCACTGTTGAAACCGTGAGGAATTATTTTGGAGGTTATAACTTCCAAAGTGGAGAGCCGATGGGTATCAATATAGAACAAGGTCCTGATGGTGGAATTGTGCACCTTGAAGACACCACTATTCTTGATAAAGCACGGGAATTAATAAGTGCAAGCAACTAAAAGATGAATTACAAGTGAAAAATATAAGCAGAAGTAAACAATAAAACTTCTGCTTTTTTTTTGCTTGTTACTCTTGTCTTTATATCTCTAATTCTTGCAAATCGTTTAGATCTTCAATTTGAAAATCTGCAATGCTCCATTGTGGCCAGGAGGATTGTGTTTTCTCCGGCATAACCACAACATTCATTTTAGCAGCTTTAGCAGAGATCATCCCATAAAGTGAATCTTCTACGACAAGGCAATGCTGTGTATCGATATCCAACTCTTTCGCTGTAAGTATATAGACTTCAGGGTGTGGTTTTCCATAAGTTACTTCGAATGCAGATTTAATGATAGAAAAGTAATCTCGAATTTCAAATTTGTTGAGAACTGCGTCGATGAGTTCAGGATGAGATGATGTACACAAGCCAATCTTATATCCCATGCTTCTACAGAATTCCAGTGAATTCAAAAGACCGTTGATCGATTTTCCTTTATGAGCGATCAACAACTTCATTTCTTCAATAATTTCTCTGGTTACTACTTCAACAGACTTACCCTTCCATGGTTTTCGACTGTACCAGAATTGAATAACCTCGTCTGTCCGAAAACCTCTGGTCATTTCACAATCCTCTTCTGAAAGCTCTAAACCTATATTTTTAAAAACTTTAATCTCTGCTTCTTTCCACAATGGTTCAGAGTCAATGATTACTCCATCCATATCATAGATCACAGCAAGAATTTTATTTCCATTTAACATAATAGATGATCTGATTAAAAATTAGCAAGGTTTTGATCCTTTTCTCTTCGACAACTTCCAAGTTAAGGTTTGTGAAGATTTCTTTCCATTCTCTATCTGTTTTATGACTGAAGTTTAAATCTGAATAGCCCAGGTTAATTAAAGCATCAATCAAAAACAGCATCCACTTTTGTAACCTGTTGTAGAATACATCTTCTAAAATAACTATATCGTTTGCTATTCTTGATGTCTCCTTGAGGAGCTCGATCGGATCCTTGGTGTGATGTAAAACTGCAATAAGCAGTCCGGTTTGGAACTCATCATTTTCAAATGGCAATAGTACACCGTTATAGACAATTGGTTTTACAAGTGGAGAGTATGATAGATCTTCAATATCCACCGGGGTAACGTTGTAGTTATGTTCCCGCAGCATGTGGGTTAGAAGACCGTTGCCACAGCCAATGTCGACGATACTTTCTTCAGTGCGAATGTAGTTTGATACATGATCGATCTTCCTTTGTGTCCATTTACGACCCCAATTATTGAAATATTTTTTTCTTAGAAAAGATGATTCGTGAAGGATCTTAAGGATCATGTTTACAAAGGTGATCAAACAGAAGGAATAAAAAAAGCCCGCACAGGCAATGCGGGCTTTATGGCATATGAAATATGCTTAGGATTAATGTCCAGAAAGAACTAAACTTTTCTTAAATATCTGGTCATTAATTTTAATAATGCAGAAATACGTTCCTGCAGATAAATGACTACCATCAAATTGGAGAGTGTAGTTTCCATTTTGTTGGATAGAATTATCAAGTAAAGTGGTTAGCAAAGCTCCCTGAATGTTGTAGATACGAACATCAACTAAACTCTCATTATCGATGAAGTAGTTGATGTTTGTTGCGCTGGAGAATGGGTTAGGAGCGATCGCGATACGTGCATCTTCATCTGACTCAAATGCAGATCCTTGCTTGTCTACAGCTATTGGGTCATCAGGTTCAGGTGTAAAAGTTGGAGTGCAACTTTCACGATATGCTGTAAAAACAGATCCTGATCTCGCCCAGAATCCTTCACCTAAAGTAATTTCGTTACTTGCTCTGAAACTACCTTCAGACCCACTGAATAACTCAAAGTTGTTAACTGTTGAATTGTAAGAAATGGTAAGATTAGCAGCTCGGTGCACTGCTTCACCACTGAACCAATTATAATCACCAGAAAATAGCTCATTATCTAAAACGATCTCAAAATCTAAAATGGTACCATCAGATAAGTTCAAACGATCTTCATTTCTATTATTAATGGTTCCTGCAGTGTAATTAGTACCACCGCAATTCCAGATCTGAGTGTTGTCTGAAAAGACATTATGTCTTGGACATCCTGAACCGCCACAAGCAGGTTGATATGCTAAAACGGTCCTGAAACAATTTGTCGTTGGTTCTCCCCATCCTGCATATGGCGCAGTTCCTGGTTGCGTTGGGTTAACAAGATCATGTGTACATAATGCATTGTGACCTAACTCATGATGGAAGGTATAAACTGAAAAATTATTAATACCTGTAACGCTGTGTTGGTTGCCATATGTAAGGCTAACCCATGCCAAACCACCTCCACCGGACATGATTACAGCTACCTGATCTGCTCTCCATAATCCTCTGTTCAAATCTGCATCACTAAAAACCCCATTTCCATTGGTCACATCATTTAGAGTAGTACTCAGATCTACTTCAGTATAGAATACCTCATAGCACGCTGCCATCTCTATCCGCATGGATATGTTATTATTCTGATATCCTGTATTGGCGATGTTGAATTGATTATTAATATCTGCTAAAATATCTGCCAGTGCAGCGTCGGCATCATCTGTGAAGATGATCATGACTCGGATCAGACATTCACCGGTAGCACGTGAATCTTGATTATCGGTTTGATAAACAAGATCCGGGTGATCGGTAATTAATGGTTTATCTTTTATGGTTGGCGGATCATGATGTTCTTTAGCAACACCGCAAAAGTCAGCCATAGCATCATTTACATTTGCAACGAGATGAAGTCCTCCAGATAGAGGTCTTATTGCGAAGATCCATCCGTCGATAGTAACATGTCCGACAACTATATTTTCGGTTCTATTAACCACAAAATGAGCATAATCCGCCCATGAACCTGGAATCTTACCGATCCATGATTGGCGATTAGGGTCCATCATTCGATTTCTTTCTTCTTTCTCAAAAGTATAAGTATAGTTGTCTAATTCCAGAGTGATCGTGTTTTCGTTGAATGCATCCATATTTATCAATGCAAACTGAATATTTTCATGAACAGGATTACTGCTTTCACTATTGTAGTAATGAAGTTGAGCTTCATTCATAGCGGGTTGAGCAATGTACTCGATCACATTCATGCTTGCATATCCGGAAAATCCAAACAAGCAGATAAACACCGGAAGTAAAATGTATTTGTTTAACTTTTTCATAATGCTTTCATTTTAAATGTTAAATAATTTAATTCAAAAAGCATTACTTAGAAGTAGTATTCTCGAGTTGCTCCTTGAGCGCGTCGATCTCTTTTTGTTGTTGAATAGTGTAAAGAGTTAACTCCTCAATTTTCTCCATCATTTTAGTGGTCATTTCCCCAACATGGAATCCTTCCGCATCAACTATTTCAGCCTTAGGTATACCCGGAAGGTGATTATTCTCTTCAATATTTTTTTCAAGCTCATCCAGAGGCATTAATTCGTACTTCTCGTCGAATACATAATCAGGCCAGTCGACAGAATTCTGAACTTTCAACTCTTCGCAGATCACTTTTCCGTTGACGGAAACTATATATCCAGCTGCTGGTATTGTGGTTCCTACCACGAGACCTCCCGATGAACTGCTGATATAAGTCTTGCCAACAAAGTATCCTGCATAGGATGATGTAGAACCACCTGTAACACTTGAATAAACGCCATATCGGGGTCCAGTTGTAGCTAAGGAAGAGATAAAGTTATATACACCATAATGGCTACTGGCAGATGTTGTTCCATCTCCTGTCATTGAATTCACAACTCCATATCTCGTCCCCGTGCTGGTAGTGCTGGAAAAGTGGGCTAAGCCATAAGCAGTAGATGTACCTGTATAATCATTATCTATTTGTATTCCGTATGTGGTTCCAACAGTTGAATTGTTCATGTCTATATTCACTCCAATAGGTTTCCCATCTGTTTCGATGTCTAATTTATTGAGCCCTGCAGTGGTCCCAAGACCAATGGCATCTGCAACATAAACCGGAGCACCAAGAAAGTAACCACTATAATGACTTCCTGTTCCTGTTGTGTTTACATTCGAGTATACTCCATATCGACTACCACTAGAAGCAGCATCTCCAAACAGAGTAGAATAAAGACCATATTTTGATCCACTTCCCTGGCCATCTACAGAAGTATAAAATCCATACATTGAAGAATTATTGGTATTAACTCCGAAATTATCCATGTCCATAAAGCATCCATAGTGTGTCCCCACACCAGTTCCAGCAGAAGCATCTATATCTCCATAAACTCCAAAGCTGGTGCCCTCATTATCACTATCTATTCTAATTCCAGTATTCCCAGTCTCAGTAGAAGGCACACTTATCCAAAGTTTGTAAGCATCGGAATTTGAAGATGTACCAATAGCTGTATTCCCTTTGATAGCATCCATTGCTACCACGGGAGTAGCATCCTGGTTTCTGAACTCATATTGCTCACCGGTAGCGTTGAAGAAGAGTCCAAAATCATTGTCGGCTGTATATTGGAATGCATATTTATTACCGGCAACCTGTAATGCTCCACCACCGGGAATCGAAAGATCTCCATTTGCAGCAGAAACCTGAACCATTGTGGACAAGCCTCCTGCACCTCCTGTAAATTCATAGGATGAAGTCCCTGTATTAAAACGCAGACCAAAATCGGTATCTAATTCCCATGTAAATGCATACCCGTTTGAAGGAACACAAACAGGTGGGTTTGGTGCACATACTTGAGCAACAACGATTCCACTAATCATAGTGCATATAGCCACCAGGATCAGCGATTTTAAATAATTAAGTTTCATAGAATTGGATTTAGTTTAAGAAAATTTCCAGTCTCTACGAACTTAAGCTATTTACATAGCTATTTTATACTATATTTAGTTAACGCTAGTGATACTTGTGTAAAAGGACACTTTGGGTGAGTAAACGTAATTTAAACAAATGAACAGGATGCTGGAATAATTATAATCCTTTGTTTGTCAGTCGTCCAGTCTAGGAAATTTCATATTCAGTGACCTCATCAACTCTACTACTTTTTTAGCAAACAGGTATTCTTTATACCAATTCTTGTCTGCAGGAAGTATTGTCCAAGGAATTTCCGGGCTACAGTAATGAAATATATCTTCATATGCTTTCATATAATCGTCCCAGTGTTCTCGCTCTTCCATATCGCTCGGATTGTACTTCCAGTTCTTTTTTGGATTGATCAACCTTTCCTTTAAACGTACTAACTGTTCTGCATGGGATACATGTAAATAAAACTTTAGGACGTGCGTCCCATTTGCCTGAAGCAGCTTTTCAAAATTATTGATATGTACATATCTTTCTTTCACTGTATCCATATCGATCCACTCATGCACCCTCTGAATAAGAACATCCTCATAATGAGATCGATTAAAGATCTGGATCATTCCTTTTTCCGGTGCGTGTTTGTGGATCCTCCATAGAAAATCATGAGCCATTTCTTCATCGGTTGGCTTTTTAAATGGCTGCGCTTTCACTCCAAGAGGATTCACAGACTTGAATACATCTCTGATCAATCCATCTTTTCCGGCAGCATCAATTCCTTGAAGAATGATCAACAAGCTGTGCTTGGATTGAGCATACATCAAGTGCTGCAAATCATCCAGTTCATGACAGAGGTCTTTAAATTCTTTTTTCAATCTTGATTTTTCGACATTCGGGGGTGGAGTACTACTGATCTCGCTAAGTTTTATCCTACTCATTGGGTTCTTTTTGAATTGCGTTGTTGTTTTTTTCATCTGCAGAGTTTTCAGGAATTTTGTCTTGAGTATCCTCAGCTGATACTATTGGGTCTTCTTTATTTCCTTCCTGTTTCTTTCCTGGTTCTTTTTTCTCTTTTGTCTTTTTTGCACCATCCTCTTTCTTTTTTATCTCTTTTGAATTTTCTTTTCCCGCATTAGCATTATCCCGCTCAGGATTTCGCTTTTTCAATTTTTCATATGTATTGATGATATCAGCGAGTTTCTCTTCTTTTGACCGGATCTTATCCTGAATGAGGTTGATCTTTGCCTGACGTAGTTGCGCTTCCAATTGTGATGTCCCAGGATGATCTGCTCTACGGTTTTGGTAATCCAGATCTTTTCTGTCTCTATCAAGCGACCTCTCCATTTTGGCCAACACTTCTTCTAGCCCTTGCAATCTCCTTTGTACTTTTTCAGCACCATATGATTTTCGCTTAGAGGATAACTCTTCAAAGATCTTACTCACAGTATCAAAAAGATTTTGCTTATGTGCTTTTCGCATTCGCTCTTTTCGTATATCTGCCTGGATCAGTTTAAGCTTTTCAAACAGATCCCTGTAATTAGCATTATCTGCTTTAACCAATGCCTGGATCTTGGCGATCTGCTCATCAAACTTATCTTTGATCTTTATCGACTCCTGATCCTGATGCTTGATATGCTCTTTTCGCAGCTCTTTCAGTTTATCGAAGACCGCATTCAGGTCACCTTTAATCGTATCAAGTTTTTCCTGACTAATATTTCTATCTCTTTTCTGTGCTAATAATCTTTCCCAAAGTGATTTGCTTTGATCAAAAATGTCGGCACTATAATCCTTTAATTCGTCAGCCTTGGATTTAAGTTGTTCCAACTCATCGAGAAACGACTGCCATAGCTTATTGCTTAAAACATGATAAGCCCATTCGTTTTGCATTCTCCTTAGCTTACCTGTTTCTTTTATCAATATATCTTCTGGGAGTATAGAGTCTTCTGAGAGCGATCTCTCGATAACCTGAGCTGCATCCGGCAGATCGACCTCTTTACCGGAACCCCAGTCCTCTATAATAGTAGTTTCATGCTCTTTTTCTAAAGACTTTTTAGGGTAAACATAAAGTCTTGCTAAGAGCTTATCCTGATCGAAGAGTACGGCGAGAAGTAATCCTTCACTATTCTGGTTCTCGCCCCAAGTAGTAAACCTGTCCTGCATTTTCCTTTTTAATATTAGTTCTTTAGGCTGTCACTCTAAAGTATAGAAAAAAGTCATAAAGGAAGAAAGATCGGAGCATAAAGTCTGCAGACTAGGAAGATGTTTCACGGATCATAGAGATAAACTCGCTCAACATCATTGCTGTCGCTCCCCATATAATGTTTCCCTTATGTATATAAGCAGGCACCTTAAGGTAAGAATTATCGGAAATTCTAATTTTAGATTCTATGGCTTCTTTGTGAATGATATCGGATAATGACAGTTGCAGAACAGAAGCAACTTCATACTCATCAGGCAAAAACTCCGGAGTATTGAGCGAGTATCCTAAATAAGGGGTTACAAGGAAGTTACTTGGGCTGATATACAAATCACTAAGTTCACCTATGATCTCAATCTTCTTTCGATCAACTGAAAGCTCTTCTTCGGTTTCCCTCAATGCGGTATCTCGAAGGTTATTATCAGAGTCCTCAATTTCTCCTCCGGGAAAGCTAATTTGTCCGCCGTGAACACCTTCATATTCATGTCGTTTTGTGAAAACCATGTGTGCTTCACCTTCCAGAGGATATACCAATAATAAAACTGCTGCTAATCTGGGTTGTAACTTTTTAAAATCAAGATCGGCAATTCCGGATCTGTCGGCAGGTGCCATTTTGTATTGTGCCGCCTCTCCATGTAATCCGTTTGAATATGCTGATCTGATTATTTCCAGCGTTTTCTTCAATCTTTTGGTTTTGTTGTTGGTTGGCTAAATGGATGTTTGAGATACCATCCTTCATGCTTTGAAGATTCACCTTCTTCAAAAAGATGTCCATAGTACTTGCGAAGTTCACTAACGAAGAGATCATATGGCAGGTCTGCAAACGTTCCATAATCGTGTAAATATTCCATGTATTTACTTCCATCTTTATCAAACTGATGAAAAATCGAGTCATCTTTACCGTTAAAGCCTAAAACGTCAACTCCATATTTTTCGCACAATCCAATATTAAATGCAGGGGTGCATTTTATCCATCTGTTATCCAGCAAAAACTCATTGTAACCATGAAATACAAAACGATCGGTTTTTAGGACGTTGAGGAAACGTTCTGAAGCCAGATGGTTTTTAACAATAGCGAATCCGAGTCTAACAGGCAATCCGGCTGCTCTGCCAACGGCTGTTAGTGTTATAGCCTTTTCAACACAATATCCCGATCCTCTTTTGAGAACGATACTGGCTTTGATATTGTCAGGATAAAGATCAATGCGGTAAGGATCATACCAAATTGTATCTCTTACCGCTTCATATATGGCAACTGCCTTTTCTCTTTCTTCCGAAATGTTCTTTACTGTCTTTTCAGCAAAAGAAATAACATCCGGATGATCTGAATCGATAAAGCGTGTTGCCTCCAGGTATTTTTCCAAAATGTTAAGATAGATTAACTTAGTTTGTAGATATCCGTTGGATTATCACAGATTATTGCCTTATTTCCTTTAATAACAATAGGAGCCCGAATCAGTTCGGGATGCTTGACTAAAACTTTTAGCCAGCTTTCGGAGTCGAAATCCCTTCCCTTGATATGTTCCTTGTAGTATGGGTGTGCTTTATTAAGCAATTCTTTGGGGTGTTTGCCAAGAATTTTTAAAAACATCTTCCACATTGTAGTTGTATAATTGGCTTTGCTGAACTCAAGATCCTTGACATGATCACTCATCGAATGAGCATAAGCAAGCGTTTTTTTTCCGACACTACTGCCTTTATCATACAAAACTAATATCTCATTTGTATGTAACTTAAACATAAGAACCAGGTTTTGGATTAATTAATTGAGCTTTATGAATATATGAAAATTTAGCCATAATTTATAATCGGATATGGACAAACATGATTTCAATTTAGAACTTAAATCCTACAAATTCAAGCAGAAGATTGCTATGCGTTGGGGTGACCAGGATGAATTACAACATATTAACAATGCGGTTTATCTTACTTATATGGAGGAGTATCGCATCCGTTACCTTATGAATGCGATACATTGGTCATGGGAAAATGATAAACTTATCCTTGCACGAGTGACCCTTGATTTTATAAACCAACTCAATTATCATGATGACAATTACATTTATATTCGCTGTAGTTATCTTGGTAACAAAAGCTTCACTCTTGACTATATTATAACAGATGAAAAATCTGACATCGTTATCATATCAAAAGGAACGACAGTCATGGTGACATTTGATTATGACTCCAACAGATCGATCCCGATCAGAGAAGATCTCAAACAACGCTTCATCGATTACGAACCTATCTCGCCATTTATTAAGCAATAATTTGCTTTTCCCATTATTTCTATTCATATTACTTGTAACAATAATATTAAATATTCGTAATATATGAACAAGCAACATTGATAATGTAATTCACGGTAAATGAAAAAATTTCTACATGTTATTCTATTTATAGTCTCTCTGGTTTTCTTACTTTTCTCAACAGAAGTTAATGCGCAGGAGAAGACATTTATTGCAAATGAAGATGTTAGTTTTACAATTGCTCTTCAGAATATGAAATTGGCGGGTAAAATGTCAATAGAAGGAGGTCATTTTAGTTTAGAGAATGATTTCATCACAGGGGGAATCATAGAATTTGATTTCAGATCACTTTCTATAGTAAATGCCAGATCTGCTTATCAAAAATATTGGATCGAAAGGACAGTCAAGTCGACTCCATTTCTTGATACCCGTGCGTATTCAACAGCTACCCTTACTTTTAAAGAAATAAAACCAACCTTTAGCATATCCGGAAATGCCTATATAGTGGCTGATTTTACTATGAAGGGAATTACTAAAGAGATTGAATTTGAAGCTAATTTTCTTTATGTGGATGGACATGCTCTCGGAGCAGGAAGGCTGAACATAAACCTTGCTGATTATAATATCCATTCTCCAAATCTAAACGAAAGTGACAATATCGTTTCTTTTGTTTTTAGAATATCGAGCGAGGTAAACACAGATGCAGATTTATTTAATCAAGACGAAGATATTGATCTGGATACTGCTTTAGATAATGGAGGTTAATCACCGACACAAACAATAGAACTATCATAAGCCTCTCGAGTTATTTCGAGAGGCTTTTTTATTGCTTTATAAACCTTCCTCTAAGATCTATCCCATTAAACAGGCGGTAGAAATATACTCCTTTTGGTAAGCTACTAATGTTGGAAGAATATTTGTTACCAATTGTTGATCCCGTTTTGATCATTTGGCCATTTCCATTATAAATTTCGATATGCATCGGTTTTGAGAATGGATTCTCAAAATAGATCGACAAATTATCACTTACAGGATTCGGTACGACCACCGTTGAGTTATCGAGTATAAATATGCATTGAGCTTCTGAAGTTTCAATTTGACCGAAGCGAATGCGGTAATAATTTTTGGAATTTTCTTTTGGATCTGTGTGTGTAAATTGATAAGGTACATCGAAATTTGCCGATCCACAGGTTCCAAAAACTTCATGAATACGTGAATAGTTTATGCTGTCGGGACTATGTTCCACAATCATTCCATCACAAGTACTACCTTCAATAATTACCCACCGAATCACCACACCACTATCACCTTCGGTTGGAAGAAAATATTCATACTCGAATCCCTGGGCAAAAGAAACAACGGAGCTGATAGTTAGAAAAAAGCAGTAAATGAATGCTTTCATTGTACAATTCTAACTGAAAATATTATCAATTAGTATTTGGGAACGTCATAAGCATTTCAATAATAATCCCGGGTCATCTTTCAAAGATCCGGGATTATTATTGTTAATTTCTATTACCTGATGATGGTTAGTTTTTGGTTGATAGTTGCATCATCAATGGTCAGAGCGACCATATAGTTTCCGGCAGATAACCTACCTCCATTGATCTGTAGAGTATGCATACCAGAGTTGTGAAATGCTTCAGAAACTGTTCTGTCGATCAGCTTACCCTCAACATCATAAACACTCAGGCTAACGTACCCATCCAGGTTGAGATAGAACTCAATATTGACCATATCTGACGCTGGATTCGGAAATAGGTTAACTCGTGTATCTTCAAGATTAATCATAGTTTCTGTTTTATTCTGAACAATAACTTCGTCGGCTTGCGGACTTATTACCGGCCCACAGTTTTCTCTGTATGCCCGAAAGTCACTACCCGAGTGTGCCCAGAATCCTTCGCCAAGCGTAACTCCCGTTGTTGCCCGAAAAGATCCTTGCGATCCGCTATGGAACTCAAATTGATTGCTTCCTGCGCCAGTATAACCAACTTCATCATTAGCTGCAAAATGAACAGCTTCCTTATTGAACCAGTCATAATTGCTTCCATAAGTAACAACGTTGCCAACCACTCTGTGATCTACAACTGTAGCATCATTTGTATTCAATATGTCAGTATTTCTATTATTAGCAGATCCTTTTGCGTAGTTAATACTGTTGCAATTCCATGTGCCGCTATTGTCTGAAAACACATTATCTCTGCCACAGGTACCAACCCCACATGCTTGCTGATATGCCATAATAGTCCGGAAGCAGCCTGTTGAAGGTTCACCCCAGCCAGCAAATGGAGCTGTGCCCGGCTCGATCGTATTGATTAGATCATGTGTACAGGTGAAATTATGAGCGAGCTCATGTTGAAACGTTAATGAGTTAAAATTACCAGAGCCTGTTGTACTTAGCGCTTTAGTTGGGTCGAGCGAAATGATCGTCGCTCCTGCACCACCTGCAAATAAAAGCGACACCTGATCTGCTGACCAAAGATTTCTCCATGTATGTGCGATATCCATAAATCCATCCGCGGGATCTATTAATCGATTCCTGTGAACGAATGCACTGAATGTATCTTCGAAATAAGTGATTTCTTTCACTGCTGCGATCTCCCATTGAAAATTGACATTACTATTGTTAGCACCTGTATTTGCTAATGCCATTTGATTTATCGCTTCGCTCAGGATGTCAGCATAGATTGCATCAATTGCAGACGTGTAGACAATAAGTACTCGGATATTGCATTCACCGGTTCCTCTTCTATTGATGTTTTGTGCTGTCATTATTTGCCTTTCATCCATATTAGAATATGAATTAGGATCAATATCTTTTCTTACAGGAAAATCATCCAGCCTATCATTGTGGTCATCAGTCTCACACTGCTTCACGTTTTCTATATTCACTTCACCTAATGTGTGTATTCCACCTGTAAGTGGACGTAAATTGAAGATAAGTCCATCGATTTTTATATGTCCTACGACATTGTCATCGTTGATCACAAAATGCGCATGATCGTTTGTTCCGGGTATTTTACCTATCCAAAGTTTCCTGTTAAGGTTAGCATTGTTCTGTATGTCTTCTTTGATAAACTCAAAAAAGTGATTGTATAATCTAATGCTAATACGGTTGTGATCAAACTGTTCAACATTAACGGAGACGAGATCATATTCATAGTACTGATTATTGTTTTGATCTGCGTCGAAGTAATGTTGTTGTTTCTCGCTTAACTCAATATTGTCGAGGTAATTGAGAAGATCTCCGGTTTGTTCAGCGAAGGCATTTGTGCATACCAACATTATTATGACGGTAATGCAATGTTTAAGATTTTTCATATGCTCATCCTTACTTTGAAGACTCTAATTCTTGAATACGGACTTGCATTGCATCATTGTCTTTTTTAAGTTGGATAAGATGCAATGTAAGTTCTTCGATTTTTTCGAGTAACCTGGCGTCCATTTTTGCCAGTTCGTAACCCTGGGACTCTATTTCGGCAGCAGCAGGGACGCCAGGTAAGTGATTTTTTTCCATAATAAATTGTTCGATCTCAGTAATTGTCGGCAGATCGTAATCAGCAGCGAAGACGTAATCCGGCCAGCTTCCTGAACTTAGAACGCGCACTTCCTCGCATATTAGTTTTCCATCGATCGCGGCTTTATAACCAGTAGCACCAGCAATAGTCCCTACGTGAAGATTACCAGAAACATATAATCCATTGGCCGGACCTTGGGAAAGTGAACCAACGGAAACGCTACCATTTTCGTGAACTCTAAGTTTTGTAGCCCCGTTTACCTGCACTCGCAATGCGTTTTGTGCTGCATCGGAATTGATATGAACTTTATCAGTAGGTGTTGAAGTTCCAAAACCGGTATTACCGGTAAAATCTGCATCACCATTTACGGTCAAAGGATTTGAAGGCGAAGCAGAGTGTATCCCAACATTTCCTGTCGTTCCAATATAAAATCGAGTTGTTCCATCTGTTCTGGCTCGCATTACTTCTTCCCCAGGAGAAGCATTTACGGTGAGTTTAGCCATGGTTCCTCCAACATCACCAATAGCAGCTTTACCGGTTGCTACATGGAAGTTTTCCCCCGGAGTTGTAGTTCCAATTCCAACCGGACCATCAAAGCTGGCATCTCCATCAACTGTGAGGAGATTGGGTACGGTTGCAGTTCCAATACCAACTTCACCTTGTGCATTAATGATAAACTGTGTTACCCCATTGATTCGGCCCCGGAAAATTTCTTCGTTTAGGGAAGCATTTACCGTGAGTCGGGATAGAACACCGCCAGAAGCGCCTATAAGAGCTTTACCAGTTGCGACATGAAGCTTTGCTGCTGGTGTTGCAGTTCCTATACCTACATTTCCTCCAGTTAACAAATCACCGGTGTTTGCACCTATACTGAAAATACTGGATGCATTTGCAGTTCTGAATTCGTAGACAGAATTGGTTGCATTGAAAAACAAACCATAATTCTTTGCAGCACTGTAACGGAAAGCATATCGGTCGCTATCTATTAACAGGTCACTGCTGGTGTTAAATTTAATGTCTGTCTTAAAATTACCATTGTTGGCATCGATCTGGAATATACCAGTTGCCGATCCATTCCTGAGATCAAATGATGCATCTGTCTCATTAAAATACATTCCAAAGTTGTTATTCACAGAATAGCGGAATGCATAAGTGTTACCGGGAATGGTGATCGTTTGTGCAGAGACTATTAGTCCGGCACTTAACGCGATTAAAAAGAAGAGTAAATTTTTCATGATGATATTTTTTTGTTAAATCAAATGTATGCAGCTTATCAGCTGATTTTAAGCAAAAAAAACACAAAAATAAGGTCTTGAAAGAGTAATAAAACATTATAAAAGGTTGTAAATTAGAATAATAGTTTATAATAAATATTGAGTTGAATGAACAGATTGAATCAGCTTGTCGACTCTTTAAGTCGGACAGAAAAGGGATATTTTCGGAAATATTGTAAGGTTTACAGCAATGGCAAACTTCATAAATATCTGAAAGTCTTTGATGCGATTGATAAAGCTCCACCTGATAGTGGAGATGATTACATCAAAAAGAAATTCGAGAAAGAGACCTTTAGCAATAATTATCCTGTTACAAAGAAGTACTTATTCGAGCAAATTCTTAAGAGCCTTGAACTCTACAATTCAGGAAAAAGTATTCACAAAAAAATTGAATGGCTGATAAACAAGGCAGAATTGTTGTATTCCAAAAGTCTCATAAACGAGTGCCTACAGTCTTTAAAAAGGGCGAGAAAACTTGCTTATCAGACTGATGAATTTCCTTACATACTGCAGATCATTTCCTTTGAAAAAAAAATTGGTGGTGCGCATCGTTACAAAGGGATTTATAAACGATTTAAAACCCTTCTGGATGAAGAAATGGATGTCCTCGACAAGATGAAGAATTATAGTGAGATCCAATTGATCTATTACAAAGTGTTTGAAACGATAAAAAAAGACAGGTCACTTCGGACGAAAAGAGATTTGAAGCTCCTCAATAAAATGGTGCAGACTCCAATTTTATCCGATATCTCCAGCGCAAAAACGGTAAGAGCAAAAATTACATTTTGCTCGACCTGGACATTTTATTATGATCTTGCGGGTGAATACGACGAAGCTTATGAGTATGCTAAAAAGCTTGTCGGGATTTGGGAAGATAATCCTGTTCACATCAATGAATATCCTGACCGTTATTTGGCAGCGAACCAGAATTTTCTAAATCGATGTTATCGCCTGAAAAGATATGAAGAGTTTCCTGCAGTTTTGGATAAGTTAAAGCTTATTAAACCAACCAGCAAGGAAATGGAGGTTACATACTTTGAGATGATGTCCCACTTCGAGATGCTTTATGTCAATCAAACGCGAAATGAGAGAAGGGCCAGAGCCCTTTTTAAAGAGATAGAGCAAGGATTGGAAAACTATAAAACACGGATCAAGACTAATTATCGTAATCTATTTTGCTATAATATTTGCGTTGAATTGATGTCTTTGGGCGAATATGATGAGGCTTTAAGTTGGGCTAACAAAATTATACAAAAGCAAAAATTAGATATCCAACAGGATCTCATGTGGTTTTTAAGGCTTTTGTATTTGCTGATCCACCTGGAACTTGGAAATAAAACGATCATTGAATATGAACTCAGATCGATCAATCGCTACCTGGAGTCTGAAAAGAGGGGGCATAAGTTTGAGAGTATTTTTCTCGAGTTTATAAAAGAAGCTACTGAACAGCTTCATATTGGTCATCCCAGGAAGTTGTACAGGAAGTATGCCGAAAAAATTCAGCTTTTAAAGGCTGACAAATTCGAGAAGAATGTTTTTGATTACTTTTCATTCGACTCGTTTTTACTCGCGAAAGCACATGGGTTGTCATTAAGGGAATACGAGGAGAAATATGAAGATCATGCGTCGTAGTCAAGTATGATACCGTGTGTAGTAGGATGGCTTTGACAAGTCAATACAAACCCCTCATCAATTTCCTCATCTGTTAAAGCTTCCCGATCCTCCATATCAACTTGCCCCGAAAGCAGCTTTGCTCTGCAAGTACAGCAAGCTGCAACCATGCATGAATACGGCGGATCCAAACCGGCATCAAGAGCGGCTTCAAGTATGGTTTGTTTTGGAGTCATCTCGACATCAAACTCACCACCGTCAAACATCAATTTTACTTTTGTCTTGCTATCAGACTCTAATTTTCCCGCAGCTCCATTTGAAGATGAACCTACGGTTTCTGAAACAGCTTCAGATGGATCTTTTGCTGTGAAATATTCGATGTGTAGTTTTTCGTCGGGTATCATCAACGCTTCAACCGCTGATTTCACTTCGCTCATCATAGGAGCTGGTCCGCAGATAAAGACTTCAGCATTGTAAAAATTCAAATCGGTTTTTTCCCTTAAAAGCTGAAGCACTTTCTCTTTATTCATTATTCCAGTATAGCCTTCCCAACTAGCTGGGGGATTGTCCAGAATATGAACGATCGAAAATCTTCCATTGCTTTTGGATGCAAGCGATTCCAGACTTTCTTTGAAGATAATACTTTCGATGTCCCGGTTTCCATAAAACAATGTGACCTTGCTGAGTGGTTCTTTAACTAAGACAGACTTAATGATCGATTTCATTGGTGTGATTCCGCTCCCTCCGCCAAAAAGTATGTAATGCTTAGTATTAGAAGGGTCCAGTGGTGTATGGAAATTACCCATAGGTGTCATCACCTCAACAACATCACCCGATTTCAAATTATCGTTTAGATAGTTAGAAACTTTACCTCCGGCAACTCTTTTTACAGCTACTTTTAAAGGCTCATCAACAAAAGGCGAGCTGCAAACCGAGTAGGATCTGCGGAATTCGCTACCATTAACGTTTACTTTGATCGTCAGATATTGTCCTTGAATGTAGTGTAGTTCTTCACGTAGTGTTTCGGGTACTTCAAACGCAATGGAAATTGCATCTTTTGTTTCATGAATTACTTCGATTACTTTCAACTTGTGAAATGTGGCCATAGTTGGTTTTTCTTTCGCTCTTAACTAAGAGATGGCAATTTTAACAAAAATGATCGAATACTTGTTTAAGATGTGCAGCGATCATATCCGCAGTATTCCCTTCGATTTGATGCCTCTCGATGAAGTGAACGAGTTCACCATCTTTAAAGAGTGCCATCGAAGGAGATGAAGCAGGGTAGGGCATCGTATATTCTCTTGCTTTGTTAGTCGCTTCTTTGTCAACACCTGCAAACACAGTTACATTGTTGTCAGGCTTTTTGTCGTTTTGCAAAGCATTTATAATTGCTGGTCGTGCATTTCCGGCTGCGCATCCACAAACGGAATTGATAACCAGGAAACGAGTTCCAGACTTTTCTGCAAAAGCATTTTCAACTTCCTCAACTGTTCTTAGCTCTTCAAAGCCAACATCAGTTAACTCTGCTTTCATTGGTGCAACTAATTCTTCTGGGTACATAATTAATGTTTTTTGTTTTTATAAAAATCCTAATTCCAACATGGCTTCTTCGCTCATCATATCCTGTGACCATGGTGGATCAAATACTAATTCGAGTGTAACTTCACCAATTCCTTGTATTCCTTTCAGTTTATCTTCCACTTCCTGTGGTAATGTCCCTGCAACCGGACAAGCTGGTGACGTCAAGGTCATAATAACCTCTAAATTTCTTTCTTCATCTACATTGAGCTCGTAGATCAGTCCCAACTCAAATATATCGACCGGTATTTCCGGATCGTAGATCGTCTTGATCACTTCGATCGCCGTATTCCTGATATGTTCAGTGGGGATCTTCATTTCAGGAATTAACTTCATTTTTCTGTTTGATCGCCTTTGCGAATAACTTCATTTCCCTGATCATTGAGTTGAGTCCATTTGATCTTTGGGAACTCAAATGTGAGCGCAAGCCTATTGTCTCTATAAATTGCATGTCCTCAGCAAGGATCTCATCGGGTATCCGGTTGCTTAAAACTCTTACCAACATTGCTACAATTCCTTTGGTGATCGCTGTGTTACTATCTGCTTCATAGACCACCTTCCCGTCACTTTCATAGGCGTGTAACCATACTTTAGACTGACACCCTTTTACGACGTAATCTTCTGTTTTATAACGATCTTCCAATACAGGAAGACTCTTACCCATATCTACAATATGAGAATATTTGTCCATCTGATCTTCAAACAGCTCAAATTCTTCTATAATATCCTGTATCACTCCATTCATCCTCTCAGTATATTTATGGCTTGCTGGAGACTACTTTTTAACATGTCCACTTCATGCATCGTGTTATAAAAAGCAAAAGAAGCCCTGCAAGTTCCTTCGATTTGAAATCTATTCATCAAGGGCTGACAGCAATGATGTCCGGTTCTCACTGCAATTCCTTGTTTATCGAGTAGCACACCGATATCATATGCATGAATGTCTTTGACAATAAAAGAGATCACCGGAACTTTTGAAGTTGCATTTCCAATAATTTTCAGACCTTCTATCTCCATCAATTCTTTAGTTGCATAAAGCAACAGATCATGTTCATATTTCATGATCTCTTTATGTCCAAGTTCAGTAATGAACTTTATGGCGGCTTCTAATCCAACTGCTCCTGCAATGTTTGGTGTTCCGGCTTCAAACTTATATGGCAGATCATTGTAAGTAGTTTTCTCAAGAGTTACTTCCTTTATCATTTCTCCTCCTCCCTGATATGGAGGAAGTTTTTCAAGGATACTTGCCTTGCCATATAAAATGCCTATTCCTGTTGGGCCAAACATTTTGTGTGATGAAAAGGCATAGAAATCACAATCGAGTTCCCTCACATCGATCGGGATATGTGGTGATGCTTGAGCGCCATCGATAAACACATAAGCATTCTTTCGATGAGCAAGTTCTATAATTCTTTCAATTGGATGAATGATGCCCAATGCATTTGAAATGTGCTGAACAGCAACCAATTTGGTTTTATCTGAGAGCAATTGTTCAAACGCTGAAAGATCCATCTCTCCATTTTCGGATACAGGGATCACCTTCAGAACAGCATCACATCGCTCGCAAAGCATCTGCCATGGAACAATATTCGAGTGGTGTTCTATATTGGAGATAATGATCTCGTCACCAGGCTTAACAAACGCAGCTCCAAAGGAGTAAGCCACAAGGTTGATACCTTCAGTCGTGCCTCGTACGAAATTTATCTCCCGTGCATCTTCAGCATTAATAAACTCTTTTATTGTGACTCTGGCATTTTCATAAGCAACAGTCGCTTTATCGCTTAGGAAATGAGCCGCCCTGTGCACGTTACTGTTGTATTCCTTGTAGTAATTGGAAACAGCATTGATAACCACCTTTGGTTTCTGAGATGTAGCAGCATTATCGAGATAAACAAGCGGGTAGGAGTTTGCTTCTGTTTTCAGAATTGGAAATTCCTTTCTGATCTGTTCAACATTAAGAGTATTTGCCATAATGCTGCTGTTCATGCTTGATAATTAGAGAGTGAGTTCAAAAAGATCCAGCAAAATTTCACGCACATAGTTCTGCACGCTTTCATTTTCGATCTTCTCCACGATCTCGTTTGCAAAAGCATATGAAACTAATGCTTTCGCTCTTTCCTTGGAAATACCTCGTGTTTGAAGATAAAAGAGCGCTTCGTCGTTTAGTTGCCCAGATGTTGCTCCGTGGCTGCACTTTACATCGTCTGCAAAAATTTCTAGTTGAGGTTTCGTATTAATTCCGGCATTATCGGATAAAAGAATATTTTGATTGGATTGAAATGCATTTGTTTTTTGTGCGTCTTCCCTGACGAATATTTTCCCATTAAAAACACCTTCACTCTTGTCATCAAGCAGGCCTTTATAAAGTTGATTGCTTGTGCAATTCGGTTTACGGTGGTCGACTAAAATATGATTATCGATAAGATCGGAAGACCTACCGAAATACAATCCGTTGAGATGGCAGTCACAATTCTCTCCGTCGTAGCGGACGTGAAGATTATTTCTGATCAATGAACCATTGAGTGAAACGGTGACTGCATTATACTGACTATCCCTTTTTTGTAAAACCTCTGTATTGTTTATCAGGCAAAGATCCTTTCTTTCATCCTGAATAACGGTATGGTGAAGTTTGGCATTCTCCTGGAGATAAATCTCAGTTGCTGCATTGTGATATGCAGAATCCTCCATAGAAATTACTTTTTCTATGATCTGTGCGGAAGATGACTCTCCTATAACTACCAAGTTCCTGGAGTTCACCAAATGTTTCCCGGTAACGACGTTTACAATTATTATAGGAAAGTCGGGAGAAAAATTATCCGGAAGGTGAATGAAAACTCCATCCTGGGCAAATGCCATATTGAGTGCAGCAAAATGTTGCTCTTCAATTTTTAGAAGTTTATTGAGATAGTTGAAAACGATGGGATCATTGGCATTATATGCATGTTGTAAACTCCTGAAATATGAGTTAAAACCTTCATCGATGAAGGATGAATTTTTTTCTGAATAAACCCCGTCGATGCAAACAATTCGATTTGCTTTAAGAGAAGGGAGAAACTCAGGTAAGTCAATAGAAGGCTCAATAGTTGGGTTAGCGATTGCAGGCAGTTCCTTAAAAAAACGTGATACTTTTATATACTTCCATTCCTCATGTCTGTTAGAAGGGATCCCAAGTTTTTCAAATTCCGCCATCGCTTTCAACCTTAAAGGATATATGGATGAGTTTTTCAACCCATTCATATTTTGCTCCATCAAGTCGAATGCTGTTATATATGGTGTTAGATCTTTGGTCATGCGTTTACTTCTTCTTTTACCCATTCGTATCCTTTGTCATCCAGTTCAAGTGCAAGAGATTTATCTCCGGATTTCACTATCTGTCCGTTATATAAAATATGAACATAATCAGGTACGATATAATCTAATAGTCTTTGGTAATGTGTGATCACGACAAATGCATTTTCAGATGTGCGAAGACTGTTGACACCATTTGCGACGATCCGTAATGCATCGATATCAAGACCGGAGTCTGTCTCATCCATGATCGCTAACTTGGGTTCCAACATCGCCATTTGAAGTATCTCATTTCTTTTTTTCTCTCCTCCTGAAAAACCTTCATTTAAAGATCTGCTCATCAATTTAGGATCCATCTTTACAAGAGCCATTTTCTCTTTGATCATTTTAAGAAAATCCTTTGCGACGACGGGATCTTGTCCAAGAGCTTTTCTCTTCTCATTGATCGCTGCCTTCATAAAGTTTGTCATAGAAACTCCCGGTATCTCAACTGGATACTGGAAAGCCAGGAAGACTCCTTTATGTGCACGTTCATGTGGATCAAGATCTAATAGATCTTCTCCTTGATATTCTATCTTACCTCCATTAACATCATATTCATCTCTGCCGGCTATTACCGAAGCGAGGGTGCTTTTCCCGGAACCGTTAGGACCCATTATAGCATGAACCTCTCCAGGCTTTACAGATAGATTAAGGTTATCCAGGATCGAATGTCCGTCGATGCTTACTGATAAATTTTTTATTTCGAGCATGTTTCTTTTTACTTTATAAGTTATCCAACACTACCTTCTAAACTGATCGCCAATAAATTTTGCGCTTCAACAGCAAACTCCATAGGAAGATGACGAAAGACTTCCTTACAATAACCATTTATAATTAAGTTGACCGCTTCCTCATCTGATAATCCTCTTTGATTGCAGTAGAACAACATGTCTTCACCGATCTTAGAAGTGGTGGCTTCATGTTCAACCTGGGCTGAGCTGTTTTTAACTTCCAGATATGGGAACGTATGAGCTCCACACTTATCACCGATCAAAAGTGAGTCACATTGTGAAAAGTTGTAAGCGTTTTTCGCTGTCTTATGCATCTGTACCAATCCGCGATAGCTATTCTGACTTTTTCCTGCGCTAATACCTTTAGAAACAATTCTACTCTTGGTGTTTTTCCCAATATGGATCATCTTTGTTCCTGTATCTGCCTGCTGAAAATTATTGGTTACAGCTACAGAATAGAACTCACCGATCGACCGATCTCCTTTCAGGATACAACTGGGATATTTCCATGTAATAGCAGACCCGGTCTCCACCTGAGTCCAAGAGATCTTGGATTCGACACCGTTGCAAAGCCCACGTTTCGTAACGAAGTTGTAGATCCCACCTTTTCCTTCACTGTTTCCAGGGTACCAGTTTTGTACTGTTGAATATTTGATCTCAGCCCGGTCTTGCGCAACCAACTCAACAACTGCAGCATGCAACTGGTTTTCATCTCTCATTGGAGCAGTACATCCTTCGAGGTAACTTACATAGCTGTCATCTTCTGCAATGATCAAGGTTCTCTCAAACTGACCTGTGTTTTCTGCATTGATCCTGAAGTAAGTCGATAGCTCCATAGGACAACGAACACCTTTAGGCACATAAACGAAAGAACCATCACTAAACACTGCTGAGTTTAAAGCAGCATAGTAATTGTCTCTTGTTGGAACAACACTCCCTAAATGTTTTTGAATTAACTCCGGGTATTCTTTGATCGCTTCTGAGATAGAACAGAAGATAACACCGAATTCTTTCAACTGTTTTTTGAATGTAGTAAGGACACTCTCGCTATCCATAACGAAGTCTACCGCAACTCCTGCAAGCATTTTTTGCTCCTCAACAGGAATACCCAATTTTTCATAGGTGCGAAGCAGTTCAGGATCCACCTCATCAAGACTTTCATATTGTGGTTTCTTTTTCGCTCCGGCATAGTAAATGATATCCTGAAAGTCGATTTTAGGATAATGAACATTCACCCAATCAGGTTCTGTCATCTGTTGCCAGGTTTTGAATGCCTTCAACCTCCACTCAAGCATCCACTCGGGTTCTTCCTTCTTTGCGGAGATAAAACGGATAGTATCTTCAGATAAACCTTTGGGTGCGGTTTCCTGTTCTATATCTGTAACAAAACCATAGCGATACTCGCCTGTGGTTGCTTTTTCTATTAATTTGTCGTCATCATGCATTCATGAAAATTTTTGCAAAAATACTTATTCATAGAGTTAAAATTTATTTTTAGGAAGGCTTATTTAGATTCAATCTAAATTTCTCTTCCTATCATAAGTATGAACATTCAAGGAAGAGAAAAGTTCGAAGTCGCGATATTCCTTAAAAAATGCAATTCAAAATCAATTTAAACAGCACATGAGTCAAACGGTAAACACAACGAATAAGCATACTGAGAAAAAGGTACATCCGTATCAGATCATTATGTTTTTCCTATTATTCGCACTCTCTTCAATATTTGCCATATTTACGATATCTCAGTTGGTTACGAATATTGGGAAAAGTTTCCCTGACTTTAAAATTCCTCTTATTTTCCATGCCAATACCATTATAATATTATTATGTAGTTATGTTATTCATCAAGCGAAGAATGCATTTGAAAATGAGAATGAGATCGACTATAAGCGTGCCATATCGATCACATTTGGTTTGGGTTGGACATTCCTCATATTACAATCGATAGGTTTCTGGGAGTTGTTTAATTCCGGTATCACTGTTTCCAACAATTTGAACGGTAGTTATTTGTATATCATCTCTGCAGCTCATGCTCTGCATGTGATCGCAGGTTTAATTCCATTAGGAATAACCCTGTATAATATTCGACAGAGAAAAAAGAACCTTATTAAGAGTGTGGTTTTTAGTAGTGATCCGGTGAATAAGGTGAAAGTTAGACTTCTTGCCGTCTATTGGCATTTCGTAGATGCTTTATGGCTTTATTTATACCTTTTCTTTTGGTTGATCATTCTGTTATTCTGAAGATCAATATATCTGATTTCTCAGCAGATCGTCGAGTGTTTCCCGTTTTCTGATCAATTTTGGCTCACCATTACTTAATAAAACTTCAGCCGGTCGAAATCTGGAATTGTAATTTGATGCCATAGAAAAACAATAAGCACCGGAATTTTTGAATCGGAGGATATCTCCTGTTCTGACTTCGCTTATCAGTCGGTCTGAGGCAAAAGTATCTGTTTCACATATATAGCCTACAACACTGTATACTTTCTTCGCACCATTTGGATTGCTGATATTTTCAATCTCGTGATGTGCGTTGTAGAACATCGGTCGGATCAAATGATTGAATCCTGAGTCGACTCCAATAAAAGTACATGATGTGGTTTGCTTAACAACATTCACTTTGGTAAAGAAGTCACCGGCTTCACTAACAAGAAATTTTCCAGGTTCAAACTTCAATTCATAATCTTTATTATGATCCTTGCTGAATTTGATGAATACTTTGCTAAACAGTTCCCCGAATCTGTCGATATCAGTAGAAAGGTCTCCTTCCTTATATTTTATTTTAAATCCACTTCCAAAGTCAACATATTTAACGGAGTCAAATTTTTCGACCACAGCGAATACCAATTCTGCAGCTTTTATAAATATTTCTGAATCGATAATATCGGAGCCGGTGTGGACGTGAATTCCTTCAACATCGATGTTCAGACTATTTACAATTCGCTGTATTAATGGAAGTTGGTGTATCGAGATACCAAATTTCGAGTCAATATGACCAACGGAAATATTTCTATTTCCCCCAGCCATCAAGTGAGGATTAATTCTGATACAAACCGGTACATGCGGGCATTCGACACCCAGGCATTCCAGCATTTGAAGATTGTCGACATTGATCTTGACCCCAAGATCGATGACATCTTTATATTCGTCTTCAGACACATTATTAGGAGTGTATAATATGTCTTCGGGTTTAAAACCCGCTTTGAGTCCGAGTTGAACTTCCTGTAAAGATACGCAGTCAAGACCGGAGCCCAGATCTTTAAACAACCTAAGCACATTGATATTGCTCAGTGCTTTACATGCATAATGGACACGAAGAGCAGGAACATCGAATGCATTCACAAACTTGTGATATTGCGACTTCATTTTGTCCTCATTATAAACAAAAAGCGGAGTCCCGAATTCCTCACAAATACGAATATTGTCTAGCACCATTTCAGCCTGTTCCATATCAGTTTAGTTGAAGCGACGAAATTAAAGAGAATTTGTAATCTAAACCGATTATTACCAATTGAAAATTGAAAAATTGATTTCTTGAAAAATTGAAGCTTGAATAGGCTATCTTTGCAGATTTTATGGAAAAACTGAGAAACATAGCCATCATTGCCCACGTCGATCATGGTAAGACCACACTTGTAGACAAGATGCTATTAGTGGGTAAATTATTCAAGGATCACGAGAAACCGGGTGAATTGATAATGGACAGCAACGACCTCGAAAGAGAGCGTGGCATAACCATTGTATCGAAGAACGTTTCGGTGCGGTATAAGGACTATAAAATCAATATCATCGATACTCCGGGTCACGCGGATTTCGGTGGGGAGGTCGAAAGAGTCTTAAACATGGCGGATGGTGTCCTTGTGTTGGTAGACGCATTTGAAGGACCGATGCCTCAAACACGATTTGTTTTGCAAAAAGCGATCGAACTTGGGCTTAAACCTATCGTTGTAGTAAATAAAGTTGATAAAGAAAACTGTACACCGGATGAAGCGGTAGAGCAAGTTTTTGAATTGATGTTCAACCTCGATGCAAGTGAAGAACAGCTTGATTTCCCAATAGTTTTTGGATCAGCAAAGCAAGGGTGGATGAGCGAAGATTGGAAAGCGCCTACAACTGATATTCATTACCTGATGGAGATGATAATAAAGCATGTACCTGCGCCGAATACCAAAGATGGAGATCTGCAGATGCTAATTACCTCTCTGGATTTTTCATCGTTTGTTGGAAGGATCGCTATCGGTAGAGTTCAACGAGGAACTTTTAAAGTAAATTCTCCGGTATCGCTTATTAAAAGAGATGGTAGTATCAATAAAACAAAGGCGAAAGAACTTTTTGTTTTTGAGGGTTTTGGAAGGGAAAAAGTCGACTCTGTAAGACACGGTGAAATTTGTGGAGTAGTTGGACTAGAAGGCTTTGAGATCGGAGACTCGATCGCAGAAGGTGATGAACCGGTAGCGCATCAGGAGATCAAGATCGATGAACCTACTATGAGTATGCGTTTTACTATTAATGACTCTCCATTTTTTGGCAAGGAGGGAAAATTTGTGACCTCACGGCATATCAAGGAGCGGTTGGACAGAGAACTAGAAAAGAATCTTGCATTACACGTTGAGCCAACTGAAAGCCCTGATTCATTCAAAGTGTTTGGTCGAGGTGTGTTGCACTTATCGATTTTGATCGAGACAATGCGCCGTGAAGGATATGAGTTACAGATCGGCCAGCCACAAGTGATCATAAAAGAAATAGATGGCCGCAAACATGAACCGGTTGAAGAACTAGATATTAACTTGCCCGAAGAATTTTCTGGTAAAGCGATCGAGATGGTAACGAAGCGAAAAGGGGAGTTGTTGAACATGGAGCCTAAAAGTGGACGTATGTCACTCAAGTTTCATATCCCTTCACGAGGTATTATTGGGATGAGAAATAATTTACTAACCGCAACTGCAGGAGAAGCGATCATGTCACACCGGTTTATCGAATTCCAACCTCATAAAGGAGAAATACCCGGAAGGATAAACGGATCACTGATCAGTCTGGAAAAAGGGAAATCAATTCCCTACAGTTTAAATAATCTACAGGAAAGAGGAAAATTCTTTATTGGTCCGAATGAAGATATTTATGAAGGTCAGATCATCGGAGAAAATTCCAGAGGGAGCGATTTGGCGGTGAATGTTACGAAAACCAAAAAATTATCAAACGTTAGAGCTGCCGGATCTGATGACAAAGTAAAGCTTGCACCACCCGTTAAATTTTCTTTGGAAGAAGCACTGGAATATATACAAGAAGATGAACTGGTAGAAGTGACGCCAGAATCTATTCGACTGAGGAAGATCTTTTTAAAAGAGGCGGAAAGAAAGCGAGGAAAGAAGTTTGATTAGATAGTAGCATTACTGACAGTATATTTTTTCGATTTTTCTGAAGCGTTCTTCTTGTTGTTCAAGCTGGAATAAACTGTTATTCCTTCTGTTCCCGTAGTACTACCTTTATTATCCACTTTACCATCTTCCACTTTCATAAACAAGAATTCATCAGAATGTTTGTTTTAAACATTATAATGGAGTAGATCATAGATATATCTCTACTGCAGAAGAGTTTCAAAATTTGATCTTCATACTCAGTTCAGATCTTGATATAAGGCAATTATTGAGAATTGCAATTCTATAACTTAGGGATGGGTCTAAAGCTATTTACCTAAATTAGCTTTTCATTCTAAATCATAAATATGAGTATTAAACTATTCAAAATTTTTATAATCATTGTATTTATTGCCGGATCTAATACAGTTTTCGCACAGAAAAATTCGGACATACTACAGGCTTGGGATCATATTGCCAATAACGACCTGATGGCTGCAAAAAAGTCTTTTGAAAAGGCTGTTAATAGTGATGAAAAACATTATGCTCATCTTGGTTTATCCTACGTAGGAGCAGCAATCAGCAATAATAAACTGAGGCTGGAGAATTATCTTAAATTTATTACAACTGCTCCCAATCCCGATCCCTATCTTATCGCTCTTTGGACAGGAACGGGAATGATAGACTATTCCGATCCAGATCCATATCTTGAAATGCTTGAAGAATTTACGACCAATAGAGATGGAACATTAAGAATATTGGCATATGAAACTCTAGGTTCATATTACGAGTCCATAAACAAAATGTCGAAAGCCAAAGAATATTTTGATAAAATGGGATCGATAGAGACATGGCAAGTAATAGGTGAGTTTGAAAATATTTCGGAAAGTGGTTTCAACGTGGATCATGGTCCGCTTGCTCACCCGGAGAAAGACTTTGATTTCACAAATAAGAGAGGTGTGGATGTGAAGTGGTTTGAACTCACCCAGGCTAGACCTGATAAATGGGTTGACTTCGCGTATCACTTTTATATCGACAATTCGGTCATATATGCTCAAAATTGGGTGAACAGCCCTACCGAACAGGAAGTCCAGATCCGGATCGGTACATCAGGTTCGCTGAAGTTTTGGGTGAATGACAAGCTTATGTTCCAGGAATCAGAGGAAAGAAATAATGGTTTAGATACCTACATCTTTACCGCAAAACTGAATAAGGGGAATAATAGAGTTTTACTTCAGATCGGTGCAAGTGAGATCAGTATGTCAAATTTTCTTGTGAGGATAACCGACATGAAAGGCAACAATATCCAAGGCTTGACCTTCAGCAATCAAATGAAGACATATCCATCAGATTATGCTTATGAATCAAGAACGATCGAAGATCCAACGGAGATCTATTTTAAACAGAAATTAGAAGAGAACAATAATGACCTTCAGCATTTACTAGCCCTGTCACAGCATTATCTGAAAAACGATAAGGTTTACCCTGCAAAAAAGATCCTTAAAGTAGCGAAGAATAAGTACCCGGATTGTTCTTATGTTACATTTCAACTTATCGAAACATACTACCGTGATGACAATAGAACCGGTGTCTCTACCTACCTGGAAGAGCTTAAGGATAAAGACCCTAATGGTATTCAATCGTTAGGATTGCTGTTTGAAGAGGCAATAGATCTTGAAGACTATAAAGAAGCGGAAAGACTTCTGGAGGAAAAGAAGAAAATACAGGGAACTACCGCAG
>JABDMM010000002.1 GCA_013001465.1 Chitinophagales bacterium
TCACAATACAGAGCACGATCGGTTGTTCAGTATCTTCTTGGAAAAGGAGTGAAGAGCGAGCGACTAACCGCCAAAGGATATGGGGAAACTGTTCCAGTTGCGTCAAATGATACTGAAGAAGGGAGGCAGTTTAATCGGAGGGTTGAGTTTAAGATTTTGGCAAATTAGGGGGAGAATCGGAGAATTGAGTTATTGAGGAATTGAGATGTTGATTTTTGAGTCTGCATAAACGATCGATATCGAGTTATCTTACTTTTCTGGCCATGGTATGATAGAGCCTGCATGCTTTGGATCAGGTATAAAAAACCTCTACCTCAGTGAGATGGGGGAAAATATAGGCCAATCAAGTGATGGACTTGTTGGTGGTCATGTCGGATAGGTTTTTTAACTGTATTCTTCGCTCTTTTCTCTGCTTTTTAAAGATCAACTGTCCCCAGACAATTACTGAAAGGGCCGTTTTCGATAGCGATTTGTATCACCAGCTTTTTATTGGTGTCAAATAAAAAAGCCGCAATTTCTTATCAAGAGATTGCGGCTTCTTCATTTAAAACTAATTTTAACGCTTTACAATTTTAGCTCTCCTAATATTTCCAGTCTCTTCCTGGATAACAAAGAGATATACTCCCTGATTTAAACTATTAAGAGATAGTTCAACTTTCGAAGCAGAGTATGTCCATTTAAAATCATTAATAAGTTTACCACTCATGTCGAATAATCTGAAAGTGGTGTTCTCACCATCTTTAACAAAATACTTGATAAATACTTTATCTGTCGATGGATTCGGGAAGACTTCCAACAAATCCGAATCTAAAACCAGGATATCTGAACTTTCAACATTGACATCTTGCTTCTCCATTAAATCTCCAAATATGTAGTCAAGATCTCCTTCAAACAGGTTAAGGAGATCTCTAGCGAGTGAGGCATGTTCAAGTCTTTGAATATCGATCTCGTGCAATTGCTCCCTTGTGAACTCATCGATGTTAAATAGATCTTTTTTATTTGTTTTTAAATCTAACATAAGCGATTCAATAAATTTGAGATCTTTTTCATTTTGGTTTCTCAAAGGTAGCTGACCAAGATGGAAACCCGCCAATAAATAATCGTCAATCGCTAAAGCATAATAGTATTCAAACCACTTTAAATCTTCTGAATAGAGCATGTCATAGGTATTAACAGCTACATTTAACTTTTCGATTTCAGCTGTCGTTTGATTAGAAGATAGAGTTGTTAAAAGATCTAAAAGAAAGTTTAGTTTATCCTCCTGATTCACTCTTTGAATTATCTGCACGAATTTGGTTTTTAAAATGTGCTCCTGTTCGTGGTTTGAAATTGTAGCTTTCATACCAACAAGCGCAAAGTCACATCTTTCAATATCAGTTATTTCCTGATCTGAGTTTGGAGTTGCTCCTAAAAGATTTTCTTCAACCTGGTTTGCGCAAGAAGCAGTAGAATGATATTTATTTTGTATACCAAAGCTATTGACATTAGAGGTTACATTGACCCCAAAATTTCCAGACTCATCAATTGTATATGTGCTATGTATATCTACAGCACCACCGGGTCCATTATTACTTACAAAAGTGTTTCTTCCCTGAGTAGAAAAATTTGTGAGTATCGAAGATCCAATGTTTCCTTCAAAGTTGACGACCTGAATACCACAGTTTGTATAGTTGTATAGAAAATTATTGACTGTCTGTGGCACGTTGTTTCCAAGTGTACCTAGTGGAAATGGAAACGTGGATAAATACATTGCTACGTCTGTTTCAAGTATACAATTGTTTCTATATACTGTAGGATTTAGAGAAAATCCAGCTGTGCTTTGATAGTGAAATATACCTGTTTCGTCAAAAGTGTTGTCTCTGTTGTGCATATTGATCGTGTTACAAGAAACATCCGTGCCCATTGCGTCACTTAGATAGATCCCATAATGATTACAATTCATTATGCTATTCTCTATTATCTCAGCAGAGCCGGTGTTTTTTAAAATAATACCGTTTGAAAAACCTTCTATCCTGTTTTCTTTGATACTTATTCCAGATCCTCCAGAGAACCAGATCGCACCACTATTCGCTTGAATGGACAAATATTCATAGGTATCTTCAATCTCATTGCTTAATACAGAAATATTGGTACAGTTAGCACCCCTGATTTGGCTTTGGGTAGTAAATTGCTGAGATAACTCAATTTCATTATTATCGATTTCAGAGTTATTGGCACGTTGCATATCGAAGCATCGATACAAATTTGTAAACTTGTTCTCCGAGAAAGTACCAGAGGATGTTATTAAATAAACACCGATGAATTGTTTGGTGTTTCCCACATCCACTGGATTAATAAAATCATTATGGGACACACTAGCCAGGAAGTTGGACTGATGTCCTACAATACCCCAATTTTGAGCACCCAAAAGATTATAGCAGGTATATGGAATAACCGTACTTTCTACAATAAAAGTATTCCCTGTAATAGGTTCCCGGAAGTTACCCTTATCAGAAGCTACTCCCACTTTACAGTTATAAAAGAGGTTATTAATAACAAGAGCATCTGCTCCTCCTCTAAACAGAAGAGCGAAATGTGCATTTTTAAAAACACTTTCTTCAATGATACCACCACTACCCGCTTCAAATTCAAATCCTCTCCAGCTTTTGTTTGTAAAACATGAACGGAATACAGAATTATTTGCTCTGATTGTGGAACCTGGTTCGAAGACAATACCTGCACAGAGACCGAATACCATGTCTACGAGAGTTA
>JABDMM010000049.1 GCA_013001465.1 Chitinophagales bacterium
TGTTGCCGTTCCAATTCCTGTTTTTCCATTTTTTAAGATGGTCATGGCATTGTGAAGATTAGAAGCATCAGATCCATTCCCAACTTCAAGGAGGGGATCTTCTTCTTGCCAGCTGGTAGGGTGTCCCGCTCCGACATTAAACCTACCCATAGCTGTTGAGGTCCTTGATCCTGCTTTTGTATTCCTTCCCAAAGCAGTTGAATAATTCCCTATGGCTTCAGATTGGATCCCCATTGCAATGGATTGACCTCCAATCGCCCTGGTCTGAGATCCCATCGCAGTAGAACCCCCGCCACTCGCTTCTGTAAGATTACCCATCGCAGTGGCATATTGACCACTTGCGAGATTTTCAGATCCTGTAGCTAATGAACCAAAACCTGTAGCATCGTTCATACGGCCAATAGCTGTAGCGTAACTATCGGTTGCATCATTTCCAATACCAGCTGTAAAACTTGCCTCTCCAATCGATTGATTGCCTGTCCCTACACTGGCACTGTAATCACCTGATGCCTTTACTCCAGCTCCGGCAGCAAAACTAAAATTACCCAGGCTGTCCACAATCCAAAAATTAGAGGATGGCCTTCCCGTCCTGAATGAACCAGTAGGCGTATGAAACATCATCAATGTATCATCAGATCCACTTCCGGGTAACTGATCAGCTGCAAATAAGAAAATGTCATCTCCCAAATCACCGTCATTCCTGACAATACCAAATTCATTAACGAATGCATCAGTAGTAGAAAGACCTAACCATTTAGTACCATCGTATGTATAGAAACGAAGATTGTCAATATCGTACACCAATAACCCGGTAGCAGGATTCTGAATATTAAGCCGGGCGTTTTCTTTGAGTCGAGGAACCAAAATCCCCTGATCAAACGACTGCACATCCAATGCTGCACTTGGATCAGGATTGATGGTGTTGATACCCACCGATTGCCCATTTGCCGAAAGGCAGAATAAAAGCAATAAAAGAAAAGAGAGACTTGTCTTCATAATGATTGATTTATGATTCCAAATCTCTCTGAATATGATAAGGTTTACATCACCCCTTTGCCGTATTTTTCTTCTCCTGAAACCCAGATTTCATATTTTTTAATGCTTATTAATCAGTCAACAGTTGTCAAATTTTATTGGGGCTGAAGCCCCCACTCCGATGATCCCTGACAGGGCTTTTAGATGTTTAGTTGTTGTCAATTACCATCTTGAATAATTTGTCAACATCACTTCTGAGGCTTTTCATCTCAGTATCCTTTTCTGATAATTGCTTCTGGAGGGATTCAATGATGGCTTGTTGTTCCTGGATGGCTTTTACGAGAACTGGAGTAAGCTTGCCATAGTTCATTGACCAAAGGCTTTTGGACTCATCCTCCGGTTTATAGACAACTTCATCAATGATGTTATAAGTCTCCTGGGCAATAAATCCGATCTCCTCCCGATAATCGTCTCGAAGTACAAATCCGTCTTTAAAATCTGTCGAGTGATGGTGGTAGTGAACAGGTCTCAATTGCATCACAGCATCTAATCCATAAGGAATTTCCTTTACCTCTTTTTTCACACGCTGATCTGAATAAGTATGCCAATTATATGCATTCCCTACTCCATCTTCAAGAGTTGCAATATTGGGAAGTTCAATCTTGTATGTCGCAGAATATTCATGAGAAGGCCACATATCCAGCTGGCCATGGATGAACATATCCTGATACGCTGAAACGCTTCCGCTTCCACCGATACCAAATGCTGCGTTTCCACCACTCTCAACATACATTGCCCGATTTGGGTCATAAGGACCATTAGGATCATTAAATTCTATCTCAAAAAGAGCTGTTGGACTACTGGTTCCTACTCCGACCGTTCCTGCTTTGGTGATTGTCATTGCGTTTTTTGGAGTTGAAAGTGTTCCAATTCCTACTACAAATACCGGCTCATCTATTGAAGTTAATGATTCGTCCCAGGTTATAAGATCATTCCCTATTCCTTCATTGTATCTCCCAATTGCAAAAGTACCGTAGGAATTGGTCTGAAGTCCTGTACCGAATGCCGTACTAAAATTACCATGTGTTGTAC
>JABDMM010000050.1 GCA_013001465.1 Chitinophagales bacterium
CGAAGATCCGTTTTCTCGGTGTGGGTGCGATGATCATCGGCGGTATCTGGTCTTTAGTCTCTATACGAAAGTCATTGTGGTCGGCAATTAGTCAGGGGATGGATGCTTTTAAATCTAATAAAGGAAAAGCGAAAGAGTATATCAGAACAGAATACGATACGCCTATATCCTGGGTGATCATCGGGGCCGGGATTCTTGTAATTCCAATTTTTATTATTTACCTCCGCGAGATCCAAGACCTGCCTATTTCAGCCCTGATGTCCATTCTAATGGTTATCGCAGGTTTCTTGTTTTCTTCGGTTGCCGGCTATATGGCTGGTCTTGTGGGTTCTTCCAACAATCCAATTTCCGGAGTAACCATCGCAACGATCCTAACTTCAGCATTGATCCTTGCTGCTTTAATGGGTACGGATGCTGAATATGGCGCTGCTGCTGCCATCTTTATCGGCGCTATCGTTTGCTGTGCTGCCGCTATTGCCGGTGACAATATGCAGGATCTGAAATCGGGTTACATTCTTGGTGCAACTCCACGTAACCAGCAGATCATGCAGATGGTTGGCGTTGTCGCTGCTGCTTTGGTCCTTACGCCTGTGCTGAGTTTGCTTCATACTTCTTATACGATCGGTTCCAAAGCGCTTTCTGCTCCCCAGGCTTCTTTAATGAGCTCTGTTGCTGAAGGTATTTTCGGAGGCGAGCTTCCATGGACGATCATCTGGGTAGGCATCGCCATCGGTGCACTCATCATTATTGCAGATGAAATTCTTAAAAAGCGTGGATCGGATTTCAGAATGCCGGTATTAGCTGTAGCGGTTGGTTTATATCTCCCGTTTTCACTTGACTCTGCCATTTTTATAGGCGGACTGGTAGCTTACTTCAGCAACCGCTTCTTTAAAAAACGAAATGTCAACGCTTCTGACCCTGAACGGAAAGGCAGCGAAAAATATGGATTGCTCTTTGCCTCAGGTTTGATCACCGGTGAAGCACTTATCGGTATTCTGCTAGCCATTCCTATTGCGATTACTGCAAATAAAGACTTCTTTAAACTACTCGATCAGCCACTGCCTTCTTTTGTTGGGGCGGCAGTATTAGTCGGAATTTGTTATTGGTTGTATTCTTCTATTACAAAAGCTTACTTGAAAAGAGATAGCGAGTAATGAAATTTCCTAAGGGGATACCTTATATCATTGGCAACGAGGCAGCCGAAAGGTATAGCTTCTATGGTATGAAGGCGATTCTGGTGATCTTCCTCACCGAATTCCTGCGAAACAATCAAGGTGAACTTGCACCACTTTCTGATGAGGATGCGAAATTCTGGTACCATATTTTTGTAATGGTCACCTATGCAACTCCTCTACTTGGTGCAATCTTGGCAGATGTGTTCTGGGGTAAGTACAGAACGATACTCCGTATTTCTGTGCTGTATGTAATCGGACATGCTTGTCTGGCTCTTTGGGAGAATTACACCGGAATGCTAATTGGTTGTGGTTTGATCGCCTTCGGTGCAGGTGGGATCAAACCCTGCGTCTCGGCACATGTTGGAGATCAATTCGATAAGAGGAATAGCCATTTACTCGAAAAAATATTCATCTATTTCTATTTCGCTATTAATACAGGAGCGTTTTTAGGGTATTTATCGGGGGAGTGGTTGTTGCGAGAGATAAGTCCGACTGTCGCTTTTGGTATACCTGGAATATTTATGTTTATTGCTACTGTTGTTTTCTGGCTTGGACGTAAAAAGTTTGTAGCGGTAAAGCCCGCAGGACCTCAACTTTATCTAAAAGAAGTTTTCAGCGAAGATGGTAGAAAGAGGATCTTCAAACTGATTCCGCTTTATATATTCCTGGCGGCCTTTTGGTCACTTTACGACCAAACAGGTTCAGCCTGGGTACTGCAAGCAAAGAGCGACCTGATGAATAAGCATGTCGATCTGGGTTTCTGGGCTTTTGACTTTTATCCGTCTCAGATCGGATTTTTCAATCCACTGCTGATTCTCATTCTGATACCCATTTTTGACCGCATCCTTTATCCGAGACTGAAGCAAAAGACGAATCTTCATTATGCCAGGAAAATACTGATAGGCATGTTTCTCGCCGTTCTTCCCTTTGCTTTACTCTCATGGGTGCAAATGAGAATGGACGGAGGAATTGAGATGAGTATTTTGTGGCAGTTGCTGGCATACATTCTTATCACCGCAGCAGAGATCATGATCTCAATCACCGCGCTCGAATTCTCATATACCCAGGCACCAAACAAGCTGAAGTCCTTTATTATGAGTTTTTACTTTTTGTCGATCTCTTTAGGAAATTTATTCACGGCAATTGTGAATGCTGTTATTCAGAAAAAGGATGGAAGCTTAATTCTTGAAGGAGCAGAGTATTATTGGTTCTTCACTGGACTGATGGTATTTGCGGCGATCACCTTTATTTTATATGACAAAAACTTTAAGGAAGAAACGTTTTTGCAAAGCGAAGAAGACCTTGAGGTGTTGAGAAATTGAAACATTGAGAAATTGAGATAATATGGTAATGGAACTATTATTATCACATTACCACATTATCACATTTTCACATTATCATTTTGCTGCAGCAAAATTCCTAGCCACTTGTTCCCAGTTAACTACATTAAAAAAGTTCTTAGTATAATCCGGTCTCCTGTTTTGGTAGTGCAGGTAGTATGCATGTTCCCATACGTCAACTCCTAAGATAGGCTGACCGCCACAGCCAACGCCCGGCATCAATGGATTATCTTGATTTGGTGTGCTGCATACTTTCAAACTTCCGTCTGTCTGCAAACACAACCAAGCCCAACCCGATCCGAATCTTGTATTTGCGGAATTCTGAAATTCTTCCTTGAATTTCTCGAATGAGTCGAATGAACTGTTGATGGCATCTGCAAGATCGCCTGACGGATTTCCTCCGGCATTTGGAGCCATTACTTTCCAAAATAAGTCGTGATTATAATATCCACCGCCGTTATTTCTAATTGCTGTTGAGTAGCTGTCGATATTCTTCAGTATATCAACAATATCCTTACCTGCAGCGTCAGTACCTTCTATCGCAGCATTCAATTTTGATGTATATCCAGCATGGTGTTTGCCGTGGTGGATTTCCATAGTTCTCTTGTCAATATAAGGTTCAAGCGCATCATGTGCGTAAGGTAGATCGGGTAGTTGAAATGCCATATTTTATGCTTTTAGTTTTGTTATTAATTTCTGAGGTTCACAAATATATTACAATTACATAAATAGTATTAGCGGCAAAAAGTTCAGGAGGAGAGTTTCTTTTTCTCACGCTGTTCTTTAAAAAATTGTGTCAGCAATTTTCCACATTCTTCACCTAAGATCCCGGATTGGATTTTCGTTTTTTTATGCAAAGCAGCAAAGGTATAATTCGAGAACCCTTCTTTCAGGTCTGCAGCTCCGAACACGAGTCGGGACAGTTGTGCCCACTTCAATGCAGTCGCACACATCAGGCAAGGTTCGAGCGTAACGTACATCGTACAGTCGGTTAAATATTTACTTCCCAGATTTTCAGAAGCTGAAGTTATGGCTATGATCTCTGCATGTGCGGTCACATCATTCAGTTTTTCGACATAATTATGCCCTTTGGCAATAACGACAGATTCTGAAACGATGACTGCTCCAACAGGAACCTCTCCCAGATCGTATGCATTCATCGCTTCCTTTAGTGCCATTCTCATATAAAATTCATCACTGTTAAAACTTTCCATTTGACTTATTTCGGATATAAATCTAAAATTACTATCTGTTTATCGAAAATATTGGTTTGTTTCGTAGAAATTAGGTTTTTTGCATGCGAACAAGCTACTTTCTTTAAACGGTAAATCATCATGAGGTACATTATCTTCGTTTTTTTCATCTCCTTCTCTTTTACATCACAAGCGCAAGATCAACTTTGGACTTTGCAACGATGTATTCAGCATGCTTTTAATAATAATTTAACTATCAAACAGTCTGAGTTGACAAAGCAGATCTACGATAACAATTACACCGAAAGCAAACTTTCACTGCTACCTACAGTTTCCGCTGATGCGAGTCAGAATTTTTCGTTCGGAAACTCGGTTGATCCAACCACTTTTGAATTTGTGAAGGTCAACACCAATTCGAATTCATTTGGGTTAACTGCCAGCGTTCCACTTTTTACAGGTTTGCAACAGATCAACGGTATCCGAAAGTCGAAGACAGAAATGGAAGCAGCGCAACAGGATGTTTTGAATGTGAAAGACCAGATCGTACTTTCTGTTACGACATACTTTCTCAATGTATTACTAAACAAAGCCATCCTCACCAGCGCTAACAAACAGATCGAAACTACTTCAGAACAATACAAAAACACACAGAAACTAATTGACGCCGGTGCTCTTCCTCAAGGCGATCTTCTGGATATCGAAGCACAATTGGCAAGTGATGAACTCCGTATAACTCAAGCTGAAAATAATTTAACATTAGCGAAGCTTAGTCTTCAAATATTATTACAACTCGATCTTCAGAACGAATTTGAGGTAATTGCTCCGGCAATTGATGATCCGAATCCGGATGTACCCGTAATTTATGATCCTCAGAACATCTACTATGAAGCGGTGACGAAAAGACCAGAGATCAAAGCGGAAGAGCTGAGATTAAAAAGTGCACAGATCAGTGAGCAGATTGCTAGAGGTGCGCTTTACCCAACTTTGTCGTTGTCTACCTCCATTCGTACAAACTACTTTAGTGAGGGGATTGAGCAGGTGGGCTCAGATTCGCTCCTGATTCCCCCTCTACAGATAGGCTATCTCGAGAGTGATGCTACAGAAGGTGTTTTATCTTTACCTCAAACAGAGTTCTTCCCGATCATTCAGGATAAAGGTTTTGGTGATCAACTTAAAGACAACAGGTCAGAATCGGTTGGTATTAGTCTAAGCGTTCCTATTTTTGGTGGTTGGTCTAGAATGACAAATGTCCAGAATGCGAAACTTTCTACCCAGATCTCTAAGTATAGTTTGATGGATAGTAAAAATGCACTCCGTGAGGAGATCAATCAGGCTTATACCAATGCGGTTGCAGCAGCAAAAACTTTCGCTTCAGCAAAAAAGTCCTATGTCGCATTGGAAAAGTCTTTTGAATATGCTGAAGAGAAATACAAATTAGGAAGCCTAAACTCATTGGATTACCTCACAGTGAAGAACAGGCTTGCGATTACAGAATCAGATCTACTCACTGCAAAGTATGATTACATATTTAAGCTAAAAATTCTCGATTTTTACGCCGGTAATCCAATTACATTAGATTAACGATCGATGAAGTCAAATAAAATCCTCTACATACTCGCTGCAGCTACGGTTTTGATAGTGATATTAGCAATCGTCGCTAAAAAATCTGGTTTTGGAGGCGATAGGAATTCGACCAAAGTATCAGTAAAGGAAGCTCAAAAGCGCAGTATTGTCGAGACGGTGACTGCTACTGGAAAGATCTATCCCGAGGTCGAAGTAAAGATCAGTGCTGATGTTTCCGGTGAGGTTATAGAATTGTTGATCGATGAAGGCGACTCAGTTTTAAAAGGCGAGCTGTTGTTAAAGATCAACCCTGATATTTACGAATCCATTGTCAATCGCGCTAATGCCACTTTGAATCAAGGAAGAGCAAACGAAGCTTCCAGTAAAGCGACATTAACGCAAATGGAGGCACAATTTCGTCAGTCCAAATCTGAATACGAGCGAAACAAGAAGCTCTATAGCGAGAATGTACTTTCGAGTGCAGAATTTGAAAGAGCAGAAGCAGCCTACGAAACTGCAGTATCTAACCTCGAGTCTTCAAAGCAAAATGTAAAAGCTGCTCAATTCAGCGTTCAAAGCGCAGCAGCGACTTTAAAAGAGGCAAGAGAGAATTACCGGAAAACAGAAATTTATGCTCCGGTAAACGGAATAGTGTCTAAGTTAAACGTGGAACAAGGAGAAAGAGTGGTAGGGACAGCTCAAATGCAAGGTACAGAGATCCTTAGAATAGCCGACCTGAACAATATGGAGGTTCATGTAAATGTGAGCGAGAACGATGTGCTGCGTGTCAGTATTGGTGATACTACTAAAGTTGAGGTGGATGCTTACTTGAATGAGACTTTTCTTGGTATCGTAACTCAGATCGCCCATTCCCCGGACAGAGAGATCACGATCACTTCAGACCAGGTGACGAACTTTACAGTAGATATTCGACTGTTACGCGCATCTTACAAAGAATTGATCCAACCGGATAAAGGGCATAAGTATCCATTTCGACCTGGAATGACCGCTACTGTTGATATTGAAACGGAAAAAAGAACAGGAATCATCACAGTTCCTATACAATCTGTAACTACACGAGAAGCATCAGAGCTAGAATCGGAAGAAGATATTGATGAAAATGAAATACTGGAGATGGTTTTCACTGTGGATGACGGCAAAGCCAAACTTTTACAAGTTGAAACCGGCATACAAGATGATGAGTTTATTGAGATCATGTCCGGAGTAGACGAAGGTATGAACATTATCACTGCACCTTTCAGAGAGATCTCAAAGGGTTTAGATAATGGAGACAAGGTGAAAGTTGTTGAAGAGAAAGAATTATTTAAGAAATAGTCTCCTTAGAAACGATCTCAAGCGCTTTTTTTGCAGCTACCTGCTCTGCGCTTTTTTTACTGAAGCCCTCACCATTGCTTACTAACTCGCCGTCGACGTAAGCTTCCACTTTGAAAAATTTACGGTTTTCAATGATCTCTTCTGATATATGATCGAATTTCAAAGCGATATTGTTTTTCTGTGAATACTGATATAGTTTACTCTTAAAGTCGAAGATCGTTTCTTCCAGGTGATCGATATCGAGATGGTTTTTAATCACTTTTTCTACTACAAATTTTCTAACCTGATCATAGCCTGAATCCATATAGATCGCTCCGATCAAGGCTTCAAATGCATTTCCCGAGATATCTTGTTGAATACCATTAGTCGATTTGTGATCGTATTGGACATATTCGATCAAACCTAGCAGGTTGCCAATATTGTTTAGTTGTTTTCGATTGACAATTTTAGATCGTAATGAAGTTAGAGACCCTTCTTTTTTTTCCGGATATCTTAAATACAGATATTCAGAGATAATTGAATTCAGGACGGCATCACCAAGCAGCTCGAGGCGTTCATAATTTTCGAACGGTTCCGGAAAAAGCGATTTATGCTGAAAAACGGGTCTGTAATAATCTAGATTCGAAGGGATATACCCCACCACGGAACCGATAAATCGGCTAAAGTTTCTACTGGACGAGAAGTAATGATTGTAAATCTTCTTTAGTATCAAATTAACCCTCAAATTTTTTGAGAACGACTGAAGCATTATGACCTCCGAAACCGAAGGTATTACATAATGCTACTTTTACGTTTTTCTCTTGGGCATTGTTTAGGGTTAGGTTGAGTTTTGGATCAATAGCATCGTCTGGTGTCGAATGGTTGATCGTAGGAGGAATTACTCCGTTTTCGATCGCTTTGATGCAAGCGATAGCTTCGATGGCTCCTGCCGCCCCCAGCAAGTGCCCTGTCATCGATTTTGTAGAACTGATATTCAGATCGTAAGCTTTGTCTCCAAAAACGTCCTGGATCGCCATTAACTCAGCAATATCTCCAAGAGGAGTTGAAGTTCCGTGTACATTGATATATGAAACGTCTTCAAATGAGGTTTGTGCATCTTCTAATGCTTTCAGCATCACGTTCTTGGCTCCTAATCCTTCTGGATGAGGTGCTGTTAAATGATGTGCATCAGCAGTTGCTCCTCCGCCTACAATTTCAGCATAGATTTTTGCCCCACGTTTTTTTGCATGCTCTAATTCTTCGAGTACAATTGCACCGCTTCCTTCGCCCATAACAAATCCATCTCTTTCCTTGTCAAATGGTCTTGAAGCGGTTTTGTAATCATCATTTCTTTCCGATAATGCTTTCATCGCATTGAAACCTCCAATACCTCCATAAGTGATAGGTGCTTCACCACCACCTGCAACGATAGCGTCTGCTTTACCAAGTCTTATATAGGTAAAAGCATCGATCAAAGCATGAGTTGAGGAAGCACAAGCCGACACAGGTGAGTAGTTAGGTCCGCGAAAATTATATTTCATCGAAATATGCCCTGGAGCGATATCGATGATCATTTTTGGAATAAAGAAAGGGTTAAACCTTGGAGTACCATCTCCCAGGAAGAATTCTTTCATTTGTTGCTCGAAAATATTCAACCCACCAATCCCGGAAGTAAAGATCACTCCGATCCTGTCTGGGTCGAAATCGATCGATGTAATGCCGGAATCCTCAATAGCTTCGGATGAGCTGATCATAGCAAATTGTGCGAAGTTATCGAGCTTTTTGACCATTTTCCTGTCGAAATACTTCTCAGGATCATAGTCTTTGACTTCGCATGCGAATTGTGTTTTGAATTTGGAAGCATCGAATCGGGTGATCAGATTCGCACCACTCACCCCATTCTTTAAGCTTTCCCAATATTCAGATTGCGTATTACCGATAGGAGTAATAGCACCTAAACCTGTTATTACAGTCCTTTTGAACTCCATTGTAATATGAAGAGCGGATTTTGCTTACTGAACATTCTTTTCCAGGTAAGCAATAGATTCACCAACAGTAGTGATGGTTTCAGCTTGCTCATCAGGAATAGAAATATTGAATTCCTTCTCGAACTCCATGATCAATTCAACGGTGTCTAAAGAATCGGCACCAAGGTCATTTGTGAAGTTCGCTTCAGGGTTGACTTCAGACTCGTCTACCCCGAGCTTGTCAACGATAATTTTCTTTACTCTTTCAGAAATATCAGACATAATTATTTATTTTTATCGGTTCAAATATGGGCACAAAAATATAATTTTTCAATCATTCCATTTAATATTTACTTTTTTCTTTAAAACTTAACTAAGTCCTGTATTCTGCAATTGAAAAAACAAACTCTCAAACTGCTGGATCCGGCAGAAGATTTTATTTTGATCGGCATTGCCTCACATGAGAAAGACTACAAAATTTGTTGGTTGCTCAACAATTCATTGAAGTTGGATTTCACGAAAAGCGATGACTTGGAATTTGATGATAAAAAAGAGGGGAAAAAGAATTTATTTTGCAAATTCTCATTTGAAGATGAGTTTAACAGAATTCAATACTTTTTGCTCGGCAATAAGAACAACGCAAATATTCTTTTGCCACAATGGAAAGAGATGGATTACTTGTTAAAGATCGCCGGCAATATTCAAGATATCGATCAGGATGAGATCGTAAAAAAGCTAAACTCGATCAATACTGTTCAATTGGCAGTAAGTATCGACTTAAAATCACTGAAGACTAAAGACTATTTAATATTTGATTAGATGAAAATTAAAGAAACAAGAACAAAAATTATAGCTACCTACGGGCCAGCTTGTGAAGATAAAGACATACTTCTTAATATGGTTAAGGCCGGAGCGGATGTGATCCGTTTTAACTTTAGCCATGGCGACTGGGACTTTCATAAAAGAGGAATGGAACAGGTTCATGCCATTAACGAAGAATATGGTTTAAATATAACGATCCTTGCCGATCTGCAGGGTCCGAAGATCCGGGTGGGGCAAGTTGAAGGTGAAGCCATTCAACTTGTTAAAGGAAACTCACTTGAAATTACTGTAAAGGAATCAGTATCAACCGATGATAAGGTTTTTGTGAACTACGACAGACTTGCAAAGGATGTGAAAAAAGGAGAAAAAATACTTATTGACGACGGAAAGATCGAACTCCTTGTTACCGATTCTAACAATACTGACACCGTTACTGCAGAAGTGATTCATGGTGGAACACTCACTTCAAAAAAAGGTGTCAACCTTCCACATACAAAAACTTCTATCCCAGCGCTTACGCAAAAAGACAAGGCAGATCTCGATTTTGCTGTCGAACACGGAGCAAATTGGATCGCGCTTTCTTTTGTGAGAGATCCTGAAGATATCGTTTCCGTTAAAAAATTGATCGGTATCGGAGATGATAAATTGTATCTCAAGGTCATAGCAAAGATCGAAAAGCCTGAAGCTCTTAACGAAATGGATGAGATCATTGCTGTAAGCGATGGCATCATGATCGCCAGAGGTGATCTCGGTGTTGAAGTTCCTCAGGAACAGATGCCACTTATTCAGAAAGATATCATAAAAAAGTGTATCAAAGCAGCCAAACCTGTTGTTGTCGCCACACAAATGATGGAGACGATGATCCATAGCCAGCAGGCTACAAGAGCTGAAATAACGGATGTTGCAAATGCTGTGATCGATGGGACTGATGCAGTAATGCTTAGTGGAGAAACTTCGGTTGGTAAATACCCGGTGAGAGTTATTGAAACGATGTCAAAGATCCTAACTAATGTAGAGAAAGCCGACCTGATATATAACAAGGATCTATCTGCAAACCCGCAGTCTCCAACTTTTACCTCGGATGCGATCTGCTATAATAGTTGTAATCTTTCAAAGGAGATCAATGCTAAAGCGTTGATAGGAATGACACGTTCTGGTTATACTGCGTTTATGACTTCTTCATACCGACCCAAAGCCGGTATCTTTATTTTTACCGATAATAGAAAACTGCTGAATACATTAAATATTTGCTGGGGAGTGAAAGCTTTCTATTATGATAAATTTGTTAGTACCGATGATACCATCGCTGATGTGATCGAGATTCTGAAAGTTCATAACGAGGTTTTCATCGGTGATGTTGTGGTGAATACGGCTAGTATGCCCATGAATCAGCAAGCACGTACGAATATGATCAAGTTAACTGTAGTAAATTAAATTAGAACAATGGCAATAGATGTTAAACTACTGAAAGAAATTTGTGAAACTCCGGGTGTTCCTGGATACGAGCAGAAAGTAAGAGAGCTTGTTCATCATTATCTCGATGATATTGCAGATGAGATCTATGATGATAACATGGGTAATGTCATTGCAATTAAGAAAGGAACAAAGGATAAGGCCGTTATGGCTGCTGCTCATATGGATGAGATCGGATTCATGGTCACTCATATCGATGATAATGGTTTTTTGAGATTTAATCCGCTGGGTGGTTTCGATCCTAAAACGTTAACTGCACAAAGGGTAGTCGTTCATGGGAAAAAAGATCTGATAGGTGTTATGGGTTCAAAACCTATTCATCTTATGAGTGCTGATGAGCGAAAACAAGGACTCAAGATCAGCGATTTTTTCATCGACCTTGGAATGGATGGTGATGAGGTCAAGAAGCTTGTCGATGTGGGTACACCGATCACACGTGAGCGTAAGCTGATCGAGATGGGAGATTGTGTCAACTCTAAATCCCTCGATAACCGTATTTCAGTCTTTATATTGATCGAAGCAATGAAGGAGTTGAAAGACGTCGAGATCCCTTACGATCTGCAAGCGGTCTTTACTGTTCAGGAGGAAGTTGGATTGAGAGGTGCAATGGTCGCTGCACACGGACTGAACCCGGATTTTGGATTAGGTCTCGATGTTACTATCGCTTACGACGTACCTGGTTCAAAACCTGAAGAGCAGATCACACAACTCGGCGGTGGAGTGGCTATAAAGATCATGGATACCTCAACTATTGCTGATTATAGAATGGTTGCTTATATGAAAGAGCTGTGTGATGACAATAAGATCAAATGGCAACCGGAGATATTAACCGGTGGAGGAACAGATACTGCTGGAATACAGAGAATGTCGAAAAATGGAAGTATAGCAGGTTGTATCTCGATTCCAACAAGACATGTACATCAGGTTATCGAAATGGCTAACAAGGAAGATATCCGAGCAGCTATAGATTTGCTGAAGTTATCAGTACAAAATCTGGATTCTTATGACTGGAGCTTTAAATAATTGTTATGTGGACGGAAAAAGATGATCAACTGCATCGAAGTTTTGAGTTCAAAGACTTCTCAGAAGCATTCGCATTTATGACCAGAGTGGCGATCCTGGCAGAAAAACAAAATCATCACCCTTACTGGACCAATGTCTATAATAATGTAGAAATTTTTCTATCCACTCACGATGCCGGAAATAAGGTCACCGAAAAGGATCGAAAGCTGGCAGATGCTATTGATAAATTAATTTAAGCGCTGCTTTATGAAACAGACCATTATTTTCCTTTTTTAATATTCTGTTTCCATATATTCACCTGAATGGCAATTAAAAGCTATGCTCTGTTTGTAATAATTCCCGAGGTCACAGCTGCAACCCATCTCAATTAGTTAAATAATTGATATTTTCAGGCTTAATAGAAATTAAAAGCAGAAAATATAGATGACGAGGTCTTTCATTCTACTAATTACCATTCTGATGAGTTTTAATCACTGCACAGAAGTCCATTCAGAGACATCCAAGGATTCAGCTATCGAGAAAAAAATTGATAGCATAATTAAAAAAATGACTCTGGACGAAAAAGCCGGTCAGCTCCACCAGATCATGGGATCTTTCGGGACGGTGACAGATGATCTGAGAGGGCAGGTTAAAAGCGGACAAATTGGTTCTGTTTTAAACGAGATTGATCCGAAGACCATTTTGGAACTGCAGAGAATTGCTGTAGAAGAAAGTCCAAATGGAATTCCTATTCTGTTTGCACGGGATGTGATCCATGGTTTTAAAACGATCTTTCCAATTCCTTTAGGTCAGGCTGCCTCATGGAATCCTCTGCTTATTGAGGAATGCGCCCATATTTCTGCGATGGAGGCTTCTTCAGTTGGTATCAACTGGACATTCGCACCTATGATGGATGTTTGTAGAGACCCGCGGTGGGGAAGAATTGCAGAAACTTTAGGCGAAGATCCTCACCTTTCAAGTGTTCTCTCTTCATCTATGATCAAAGGTTATCAAGGGAATGATATTTCTGAAAAAGGTAGAATTGCTGCTTGTGCAAAACATTTTGCAGGTTATGGCGCTGCTGAAGGCGGTAGGGACTATAATACAAGTTTGATCCCGGAAGCAGAACTTCACAATATTTACCTTCCTCCTTTTAAAGCAGCTGTTGAGAATGATGTAGCGACTTTCATGACAGGTTTTAATGACCTAAACGGAGTGCCGGTAACGGCAAACAAATATCTTACTAGGGATCTTCTAAAAAATAAATGGGCATTTGATGGCTTTGTTGTTAGTGATTGGGAATCTATTTCACAATTAGCTGTTCATGGGTTTACTGAAAACCAGCGCGAGTCTGCACTCAAAGCTTTTAAAGCAGGTGTAGATATGGATATGCAAAGTTATTCTTTCCTGAAACATATACCGATGCTTGTCAAGGAAGGTTTGATCGATCAAAGATCACTGGATGATGCTGTTCGCAGAATTCTGAGAGTTAAATTCAAACTCGGTCTATTCGACGATCCTTTTTTCGATCCTGCTGATTTTCCGGAAATGGTCAATGATGACTATCGGGAAAAGGCAAAACAACTTGCTATAGAAAGTTGTGTCCTTCTGAAGAACGATGATCAAACTCTTCCATTGGAGGCATCAGGTATTTCTAAACTTGCTGTTCTCGGACCTCTATCCGACGACCCTTACGAACAGCTTGGAACATGGATCTTTGATGGCGATGAAAAGCATAGTATAACACCGCTTCAGGCTATTCAGGAATATGCGAACGGTAACTTTGAAGTCAATTACCTCAAAGTACTTGAGACAAGCAGAAGCGTAAACAAATCTAGTTTCAATGCTGCTGAAGAATTGGTAATTAACTCCGATGCCGTAGTTATGTTTCTTGGTGAAGAATCTATTCTATCGGGTGAAGCTCACAGCAGGGCTAGAATTAATTTACCCGGATGTCAGGAGGAACTGATCGATGAGATCTCCAGAATGGGGAAACCTTTGGTAGTAGTGATCATGGCAGGCAGACCGATTAGTTTAGAAAATGTCGTGAACAAGGCAGATGCTATAATCTTTGCATGGCACCCTGGAACTATGGGCGGTCCGGCAATCGCAGATATCGTTTTCGGCAAAGTTTCGCCTTCGGGAAAATTGCCTGTGACTTTTCCTAAAAACAGTGGCCAGATACCGATCTACTACAATCATAAGCATACCGGGAAACCGCCTACCAAAGAAAAAGCGGTTCTCATCGATGACATTCCGGTGAAAGCAAAGCAATGGTCTGTCGGGAATGTCGCTTATTATCTGGATGCCGGCTATGAACCGATGTTCCCTTTTGGATATGGATTGAGCTATACTCAATTTACCTATGAAAATCTTAAGCTCTCAAAGGATGTTTTAACTAGCAAAGCAGACGAGCTAACTGTCCGTGTCGATCTTGTGAACAATGGAGATTTCGAAGCGACGGAGATCTCTCAACTATATATTCGTGATCTTGTAAGCAGCATTACCAGACCTGTAAAGGAGTTAATCGCTTTCCAACGCCATGCATTAAAACCCGGGGAAAGAAAGACTATCGAGTTTAAGATCCTTGTTGAGGATCTTGCATATTACTATCCGGAAAAATCTTGGTCGACCGAGAACGGAAATTTCGATCTTTGGGTTGGCGGAGATTCTCGGGCTGATCTAAAAACCAGCTTTAAGGTGAAAAAATAGTATTCAATTACGACGGCAGTAATTGAATTTTGTATATTCAGCAGTTCCAAATTTCCTTAACTTAAAAGATACTCATGAATAATTCTGCTTCAGGAAACAATACCTCATATATTGTAATGATAAGCATGATAGTCGCATTGGGAGGATTTCTGATGGGCTTCGATGCTTCTGTCATTTCAGGAGTTGTAAAATTTATTGAACCTGAGTTTAATCTCACGAAGATCGAACTTGGTTGGGCCGTCAGCTGCCTTACACTTACGGCAACTCTTGCAATGATGCTTGCTGGTCCGTTAAGTGATCGAATAGGAAGGAAGAAGGTTTTAACATTTGCAGCAATTCTATATGCTATATCCGCGATCCTGTCGGCTTTTGCTCCTTCTTTCTGGCTGCTTATTGCCGCAAGAATGATCGGGGGACTTGGAGTTGGTGCTTCGCTGATTTTAGCACCGATGTACATCGCTGAGATATCTCCTCCAAATCTACGCGGAAGAATGGTTTCATTCAACCAGCTTAATATTGTGGTGGGTATCTCTGTAGCATTTTTTACAAACTATCTCATACTGAAGCTGAGTCAGTCAGATCTTGAATGGGCGAGATCCATGAAATTTGACATCTATCAATGGAGATGGATGCTCGGTCTGGAAACATTACCTGCGATCTTATATTTCTTTGCACTGTATTTTGTGCCAAAAAGCCCGAGATGGCTTGCTATGAAAGGGAAATTTGATGAAGCTTTACAGATCATGACCAAAGCTGTTGGGCCAGAAGAAGCAAATAAAGAGATCGATGAGATCAAAGCAAGCATCACTTCTGAAACCAATTTGGAAAGAGTACCGATCAAAAAGTTGTTAGATCCAACGCTTAGAACAGTGCTTATAATTGGTTTAGTGATCGGTATTTTACAACAGATCACTGGTATCAATTCGGTTTTCTTTTACGCTCCGGTTATTTTTGAACAATCCGGAATCGGCACTGATGCTTCTTTTTCACAAGCAATTATGGTTGGACTGATCAATCTGGTTTTTACTATTGTTGCTATTTTATTGATCGATAGAATAGGACGAAAACCACTTTTGATCATGGGCGTTTCGGGAATTATTTTGTCCATGTTCCTGCTAGCCTATGGTTTTGGTTCGGCTACCTACACGATAACAGAAGACACTGTTTCAAAATTACCTGCAGAGATAGACAGAGCGAAAATTGTGCCTATGACCGGAGTCGCCTATGACTCTGACTTAAGTTTTAAGTCAGCACTGGTAGAAAACTTTGGTGAGGAGGATGCGAAAAAATTTGAATCTGCCTTTATCAATAATTCGATCTCCATGAACCCGCTTCTGGTTCTGCTGGGAGTTCTTGCTTTTGTTGCTTCATTTGCAGTATCGCTCGGACCTGTTATGTGGGTGCTGTTCTCAGAACTATTCCCCAACTGGATCCGTGGCCTTGCAATTTCCTTTGTAGGCCTCGCCAATTCTGCAGTGAGCTTTCTGGTGCAGCTGGTCTTTCCATGGGAGCTTGCGAATTTTGGTAATTCCACGACGTTCCTGATATATGGTGTGTTCGCTGTATTCGGACTAATATTTATAATTTTTAAAGTCCCTGAAACTAAAGGGAAATCCCTTGAAGAGCTAGAGAAAATCTTAGTAAAATAATTATGATCAATATCATGCGATTTATAAACAACAGCCTTTACATTATTTGTTTTCTCCTCATTTCGATTTTGATGTCTGCCTGCAAGACCGACCAAAAAGAGGAGGTGGAAACCAAGGTTGAAGAACCATTGCCGGTAATTGTGACCGTGAATCCAATGTCGATGAATGGCCAACCTGGTATTACTACAGAAACCGGCTCTGTAATCGCATTTCCTGCTGGCGAAGGCTTTGTAAATTTTGAGGTTGAGATTCCTGAGGCGGGAAGATACCGCTCATTCGTCAAGTATTCAAAAATTGAGCAATCCGGTGAGAATGCCGGTGAAGGTTATTTCTGGATAGAGGATTATGTAGATAATACAGACGATCGAACGTATAATATCACCGGTAAAATGATGATACCGAAAGATGCAAAGTCTGAAGTCTTCAAAGATGGAAGCCCTCTCAACAAAGGACTTCATAAAATGAAACTTCATTACAATGGTGGGATGATCGAAGTGCATGAAGTCAGGTTTAAGTTGATGCGACGCCATATAGCATCTCCTGAGATACTAACACAAAATGTTGAGGGTGAGGAGTGGGAAGTAGTTTGGTCCGATGAATTCGATGGCAGCGGAATCCCGGATACAACAAAATGGACTTTCGATATCGGAAACTGGGGTTGGGGCAATAATGAAGTACAATACTATACCGCAAATAGAAAAGAAAATGCCAGGATGGAAAATGGTAATCTGGTGATCGAAGCAAGAAAAAATGACATGGGTCATGAATGGACATCAACAAGACTTACCACAAGGGGAAAAGTTGGATTTATATATGGTAAGATCGAATTCCGTGCAAAAGTACCTTCAAAAAAAGGAACCTGGGCAGCCGGGTGGACCCTTGGAAATGAATATGTCGACGAGATCTCATGGCCGTATTGTGGAGAGATCGATATCCTCGAAAGCGTTGGATTTGAAACAGATGATGAGACGGGAGATGGGATCGCTCATGCAACTGTGCATAGCGGAGCGTATTATTTTAAAAAAGGGAACCACTTCACCGGCGATATTCCGGTTGAAGACATTGCTAATGAATTTCAAGTTTACAGCGTGGAATGGACACCCAGTGAGATAAAAGCATTTGTTAATGGTAATCATTATTATACCTATGATAAAACAGCTAATGAGCTTGAGTGGCCGTTTAACAAGGCCCAGAATATTATATTAAACCTCACCTTAGGAGGTGGATGGGGAGGAGAGATCGATGAGTCTATCACCTCACAGAAATATATTATCGATTATGTCCGAGTCTATGGACGAAAGTAAATAATACTGAAACTGATATGATCTACGCTGGTGACACCGAATTGAAATTCGATAGTAAGGCTGTTCAGGGTAAGTACGTCGACCTTAATGGAGAAAGCTTCTACCGTATAGAGCATTACGATCAAATGCCCGATTTCTTCATGACTATTGTGAGTGATTCTGATCACTGGATGTTCATCTCTAGTAATGGTGCGCTTTCAGCAGGTAGAAAAAATCCCGAAAATGCGCTCTTCCCATACTATACCGACGATAAGATCCACTATTCCAGCGAACTCACTGGGAGTAAATCTATTTTTCGCCTAACTGATAAAGATAAAACACATCTGTGGGAACCATTCTCAGATAGATATTTCGGAACGTATTCGATCAAAAGAAACATTTATAAGAATGTCCCTGGAAATAAATTGCTATTCGAAGAGATCAATGAAGACCTTGGGTTGACATTCAGATATATGTGGACCAATAGCGAGCGTTTCGGCTTTGTTAAAAAATCTGAGCTTGAGAATCATGGAAAGCATGATGCCCAGATCAGTTTCCTGGATGGCATTCAGAATATCTTGCCTTATGGCGTTGATTATAGGATGCAAAATGAAAGAAGTACGCTGCTAAATGCCTACAAAAAAAATGAACTTGTTGAAAATAGCAGTTTAGCGCTTTATTTGCTGAGTTCAATTCCAGTGGATAAAGCTGAGCCAAGTGAATCATTGAAAGCAACCACAGTATGGTCAGCCGGCTTTGATCAATGCAAAATATTACTTTCGGTTTCACAGATCGACCACTTTAGACAGGGATCAGAAGTTTCGCAAGAAACAGATATACGTGCCAGGAATGGAGCTTACTTTATCAACTCGGATCTCACCTTAGAATCCTCAACTAAAAAGGAATGGTATGTGGTGGCCGAACTTAAACAAGGACCATCCAGGATTTCGGACTTGCTGACTGACTTAAGAGATAAAGGATCGATCTTGAACACACTAAACAAAGACCTAAACAACTCTACAGAAAACCTGATCAAGATCATAGCGATCTCTGATGGTTTACAAAACACAGCGAACAAAAATGCATCTTACAGACACTTTTCGAATGTCCTATTCAACGTCATGCGAGGCGGTCTGTTTATCGAGAACTATGATGTACGAAAAGAGGATTATCTGGAGTTCATTTCAGTAAGAAACAAAAAGGTATATAGAAAACATGCTGGATTCCTGGATCGGCTTTCAGAGAAGATCAATTATAATGAATTGGTAAGTAAAGTATCTGAATTAGCAGATGTTGATCTTACCCGCAACACATATGAGTACCTTCCGATCACATTTGGAAGAAGGCACGGAGATCCGAGCAGACCCTGGAATTACTTTTCTATTGATGTAAAAGATGATAGGGGAGATAAAAATTTCGATTATCAGGGAAATTGGAGGGATATCTTTCAAAATTGGGAAGCTCTGGCAATGTCCTTTCCCGGTTTTATCGAAAGTATGATCTTCAAATTTCTCAACGCGACTACTGCCGATGGATACAATCCATACAGAATAAACAGGAATGGTTTCGATTGGGAAATAGTGGAACCGGATGACCCATGGTCATATATCGGTTATTGGGGAGATCACCAGATCATCTATCTCCAGAAACTGATGGAACTGTCTCAAAAATTCCATGGGAAAGATCTATCAAACTACCTCGATAAATCTCTCTTCGCTTTTGCAAATGTCCCTTACAGGATTAAGAAGTATGAGGAGATCCTCAAAGATCCAAACGATACAATTCTGTTCGATCATGCTCTGGATGAAACAGTGAGGGAAAGAATGGATTCTGTTGGAATGGATGGACAGCTTTTATCGAATAATAATGATCAGGTTTTATATGCTACGCTTGCCGACAAACTCCTGATCACACTGCTAACAAAGCTTTCTAATTTTATTCCAGAAGCCGGAATATGGCTGAATACTCAAAGACCCGAATGGAATGATGCAAATAATGCATTGGTGGGGAATGGAGTTTCGATGGTCACCTTATATTATATCCGAAGGTTTTTGCTATTCTGTGATAACTTGTTTGAAGGTAGAAATGAATTACCTCTTCTGAATGAAACAACAGCCTGGCTTAAAGCTACGGATCAGGTGTTCAGAGAGAACGAAAGCAAACTATCAGCTTCATTTTCCGATACTGAAAGAAGAGACTTCATCGATAAAGTAGGAAGAGCAGGAAGTGATTACAGAGAAAATCTGTATACGAATGGAATATCAGGGAAGCAGGAAAAAATCCAAACTGAAAAGATCCGAAGCTTTTTTACGCTCGCGCTAAAATATATAGATCACAGCATCAAGTTAAACAAGAGAGAAGACGATCTATATCATACATATAATCTTGTTCATTTTACTAAAGGTAAAGTGACGATCGATCGTTTGTATGAAATGCTTGAAGGCCAGGTTGCAGCTTTAAGTTCTGGAGCGCTATCTGCTGAAGAATCGGTGGATCTGCTCATCGCTTTGAGGAAGAGTAAACTGTACTGGCCAGATCAAAAGAGTTATTTCTTGTATCCTGATCGTCAGTTGCCGCGCTTTATGAATAAAAACAATATCCCTGCATCGGCGGCAAAAGATTCAAATCTGATCCAAAAACTGATAGAGGATGGGAATAAGAAACTTGTTGAGCTGGATGGACAAGGAAAATATCATTTTAACGGCACATTCAATAATGCTAATTCTGTAAATGAAGCTTTAGAAATACTTGAGGAAAGTGGATACAGGGATCTTGTATTGGCTGAAAAAGATCAGATACTGGAAATTTTTGAGCAGGTTTTCGATCATAAATCATTTACCGGTCGCTCAGGAACATTTTTCGGATATGAAGGACTTGGATGCATTTATTGGCACATGGTGTCCAAACTTTTGCTAGCAGCGCAAGAAAGCTGTCTCAATGCGATAAAGGACGGTGCTGACAAGAAAGTTATCGATGAGCTGACGGATCACTATTATGATATCAGGTCAGGAATTGGATTTAACAAGAGTCCAAAAGAATATGGGGCATTCCCATCTGATGCCTATTCACATACACCAGGAGACGGAGGTGCAAGACAACCGGGAATGACCGGACAAGTTAAAGAAGATATACTCTGTCGTTTTGGCGAACTAGGAGTGGATATCATCGATGGAAAAGTTAAGTTCGCTCCGAAGATCCTTAAGCTGGAAGAGTTCCTTAAGGTTGAAGAGGTATTCATCTATTATGATCTCAATGGAGAAAAAAATACCATAAAGCTCGATAAAGATCAACTTGCATTTACTTTCAATCAGGTTCCGGTAATATATACTCGCTCTGATAAGGCATCCTTAGTACTCCTTATGAACGATAAGAAGGAGGAGATCGAAGGAAATGAGTTAAGTAGTGAGCAAAGCGAAATGCTCTTCGAACGTAGTTCAGAAATCGATAAGATCGAGGTCAATATTGTAATTTAAAACCTTGAGACTGTGTCTAAGTCTTCACAACTAACTATAGAGCAATACATTCATCAGTTCAGCCCTGAAGTTCGTGTAACATTGAACAAACTAAGAAGTATTATACTCTCAGCTGCTCCGGATGCAGAAGAAACTATCACCTATGGAATACCGGCATATAAGCTAAATAACAAACCCTTGGTTTATTTTGGAGCATATCAAAGTCACATCGGATTTTATGCAACACAAAGCGGTCATGAGAAATTTGCCGAAGAATTATCAGAATACAAGAAAGGCAAGGGTTCAATCCAATTTCCGCTTAATAAAGAAATTCCAATCCACTTGATCAAAAGGATGGTGGAATTTAAAGTTGAGGAGTTAAGTAAAAGACCTTAAGATATAATGAATAGTTAAAGAGACTCTAAAAAAACCTGCTATATCTACACTTATGAATTTGTATCATAATGAAATATAACATTTGACATAATGCCTGTTTTTGTTTCAAAAAGAGAAAGACGACTTTGGATCTTTTTGCTCCTTATCATGATCGCGATATATGCGACACTGGGGGTTGTGGTTTCATTAACAAGTTATCTTCGTGACAGAGAAGTGTTAACGATAGGGTTTTTTCTGTGTTTAGGATTGATCGCAGTTATGGTTTTTATCGATGGTTGGCGAAGAAATGCAGATAAGGCAGAGATCATTGCATGGATAGGAATATTTACCGTTTATCTGTTAATGTTTCTGCGAATGTCCATTGCAGAAGAAAGGGGTCATCTGGTGGAATACAGTGTTGTAGGTGTTCTGGTTTTTTCAGCCATAAAGGAAAGAGCGAAATTCAACAATATTCGCCATCCATATTTAATTGCGATGCTTATCACCTGCTTGCTTGGGATATTTGATGAAGCAATTCAGTATTTTATTCCGATCAGGGTCTTCGATCCTCTTGACATGGTGTTTAACACAGGAGCGGGAGTATTGGCTATACTGTCAGCAATGTTGATCTCCTCCATCAGGAAAAAAACTTCGAAAGTTAAATAAGGTTACTCGACCGTAACTGACTTAGCTAGATTTCTGGGTTGGTCGACATTACAACCACGGAGAACAGCTATGTGATAAGAAAGCAGCTGCAAAGGAATAGTAGAAAGTAGCGGTGTAAAAGGTTCCTCCGTTTCCGGTATTTCGATTACAAACTCAGCGATCTCTTTGATCGCAGAATCACCAACTGTTGTAATTGCAATGACGCGACCTTTTCGAGCGACAACCTCCTGAATATTACTTGTGATCTTGTCGTAAGCGCTTTGGTTAGTTGCAAGAACAACGACAGGCATTTCTTCATCGATAAGTGCGATCGGTCCGTGCTTCATTTCGGCTGCAGGATATCCTTCTGCATGTATATAGGAAATCTCCTTCAATTTAAGTGCACCTTCCAGAGCAACGGGAAAGTTATAACCTCTACCGAGGTAAAGAAAATTTGAAGAGTCCTTAAACACCTCAGATAAATATTTTACTTTTTCGCTTATCGAATCCAGCACTATTTCGATCTTCTCTGGGATCCTGTCCAATTCATTGATAAGCTGTCTGTATCTCGATGTAGTAAGTGTTCCTTTCTGATGACCGATCATCAGAGCCATTAACGTTAGAATAGTAACCTGAGCAGTAAATGCTTTTGTTGATGCCACACCTATTTCAGGTCCGGCATGAGTATAAGAACCGGCATGTGTTGATCTCGCAATAGAAGACCCAACAAC
>JABDMM010000098.1 GCA_013001465.1 Chitinophagales bacterium
ATTCTTAACGCTGCCGGAGGCCAAAAACTAGCTGTAGTAAAGCTGGTAAAAGAATTGACAGGCTTAGGTCTTAAAGAGGCGAAAGATTTAGTGGATAGTGCACCGAAAGCTATCAAAGAGGGTGTATCAAAAGAAGATGCTGAAGCGATGAAGGCGAAACTGGATGAAGCAGGAGCCGACGTTGAATTAAAGTAGAACTAATTAGTTAGTTAGTTTGTTTCTTAGTGGGCTTGCTGTGTTTCAGCTAAGCCCTTCATTCATTTATAATCACTTTAAAACCTAATTTCTTGATGGGTAAAGCTGAATCGATTCAAAACCAGAGAATAGACTTCGGAAAAATAAAATATAAAGCGGATTATCCAGACTTCCTGGAGATTCAACTTAAGTCATTTAAGGAATTCCTACAACTAGAAACTACTCCTGAAAATCGGATGAATGAAGGCCTGTTCAAGGTCTTTATGGAAAATTTCCCGATCACCGATGCCAGGAATATTTTCGTTTTGGAGTTTCTTGACTATTTCGTAGACCCTCCAAGATATACCATCGAGGAGTGTGGAGAAAGAGGTCTGACTTACAGTGTGCCGCTTAAGGCCAAACTACGCCTTTCTTGTAACGACGAAGAACATATCGATTTCCAAACTATTGTTCAGGACGTTTTCCTCGGGAATATCCCGTATATGACCCCAAAGGGAACGTTCATCATCAATGGTGCAGAAAGAGTCATCGTTTCGCAGTTGCACAGATCACCAGGTGTTTTCTTCGGTCAATCTTTCCACCCGAATGGTACTAAAATTTATTCCGCCAGGGTAATTCCTTTTAAAGGAGCCTGGATGGAATTTGCGACGGATATAAATAATGTCATGTATGCCTATATCGACAGGAAAAAGAAGTTTCCTGTAACAATGCTTCTCAGAGCTATTGGATATGACAATGATAAAGATATCCTTCAACTATTTGGACTTGCAGATGAGGTAGATTTGAAAAAGTCTACCATCAAGAAGATCAAAGGCAAAAAATTAGCAGCCCGTGTACTCAATAGCTGGGTTGAAGATTTTGTCGATGAAGATACAGGTGAAGTGGTTTCTATTGAAAGAAATGAGATCATTTTAGAGAGAGATACTATTCTCGATGATGAGAATATAGCTAAGATCCAGGAACTGGAGATCAAAAGTGTCATTTTACAGAAAGAAGAATTTTCTGCAGATTATGCTATTATTTACAATACTCTGCAAAAGGATACTTCAAACTCTGAAATTGAGGCTTTAAATCATATATACAGACAACTTCGGGGAACTGATCCGCCAGATGAGGATACTGCAAGAGGAATTATCGAGAAACTGTTTTTCTCTGATAAAAGATATGACCTGGGGGAAGTTGGTAGGTACAAGATCAACAAGAAATTAAATCTTGAGATCGATATTGAAACAAGAGTGCTTACTAAAGAAGATATCATCGCTATCGTGCGATATCTGGTGCACTTGAGTAACCAAAAGGCCGAGATCGATGATATCGATCACCTCAGTAACAGAAGGGTTAGAACGGTAGGAGAGCAGCTGTATTCGCAGTTTGGTGTGGGTCTTGCAAGAATGGCGAGGACTATTCGTGAACGAATGAACGTTAGAGATAACGAGGTGTTTACTCCGATAGACTTGATCAATGCACGTACCTTATCTTCTGTTATCAATTCATTCTTCGGAACGAGTCAGCTTTCGCAATTTCTTGATCAAACGAATCCGCTTGCGGAGATCACGAATAAGCGAAGAATTTCTGCTTTAGGCCCTGGAGGTCTTTCCAGAGAGAGAGCTGGTTTCGAGGTTCGTGATGTGCATTACAGTCACTATGGTCGGTTATGTACCATTGAAACACCGGAGGGACCAAACATTGGTTTGATCTCTACTCTTTGCGTTCACGCAAGAATCAACAAAATGGGCTTTATCGAAACTCCTTATCGTGAGGTAAACAAAGGTAAAGTCGCATTGAAATCAGATATTATTTTCCTTTCTGCGGAAGAAGAGGATACCAAAGTCATTGCACAGTCGAATTCTCCAATACGTGAATCCGGTACTTTTGTCAATGACAAAGTGAAAGCAAGACACCACGGTGACTTTCCAATTCTTGAGCCGAAACAGCTTGAATATATGGATGTAGCGCCAAACCAGATCGTTGGTGTGTCTGCTTCATTGATCCCATTCCTCGAGCATGATGATGCAAACAGAGCATTGATGGGATCGAATATGCAGAGACAAGCAGTTCCTTTGCTGAAACCGCAGTCCCCTATCGTTGGAACCGGACTTGAGCAAAGAGTAGCTCACGATTCAAGAAACCTGGTAAATGCCGAGGGCGAAGGTGTTGTTGAATATGTTGATGCAAACGAGATCATCGTTAAGTATAAAAGAACCGACAAGGAGAAACTTGTTCAGTTCGATGATGAAAAGAAAGTATACAAGTTGCCTAAGTTCAGAAGAACAAACCAGGGAACATGTATCAACCTGAAGCCTATCGTTGTTAAAGGGCAAGCTGTGAAAAAAGGAGATATCCTTTGTGAAGGTTTTGCCACGGAAGATGGTGAGTTGGCATTAGGTATGAACCTGAAGGTGGCTTTCATGCCATGGAAAGGGTACAACTTTGAGGATGCGATCGTGATCTCTGAACGTGTCGTTCGGGAGGATCTTTTCACTTCGATCCATATCGAAGAGTTTGAGTTAGAAGTTAGAGATACGAAACTCGGTGAAGAAGAACTGACATCAGATATTCCAAACGTGAGCGAGGAAGCAACTAAAGATCTTGATGAGAATGGGGTGATCAGAGTTGGCGCGCATATCAAAGAAGGTGATATTCTGATCGGTAAGATCACTCCAAAAGGGGAGTCTGATCCAACGCCGGAAGAAAAACTTCTTAGAGCGATCTTTGGCGACAAAGCAGGTGATGTGAAAGACGCGTCATTGAAAGCGCCTCCATCTACAAAAGGTGTTGTTATCGACAAGAAACTCTTTGCACGAGCCAGAAAAGATAAAACGACAAAAGCAAAAGAGAAAACAGCCATCGAAAAGCTTGACAAAGAGAATCAAAAAATTCTCGGAGAACTTAAGGATATTCTTGTGAAGAAACTTCAGGTTATCCTGGATGGAAAGACTTCTCAGGGAGTAAACAATTTATACAAAGAGCAGCTTTTGGCGAAAGGAAAGAAATTCTCTCCAAAAGTGCTTAATGAGTTAGACTATGCTAATGTTGATCCAAATGGTTGGACAACATCAAGCACTACAAATGAGTTGATCAAATCTGTCGTTCACAATTTCAACATTAAGGTGAATGAAGAGATGGGAAGATACAAGAGAGAGAAATTCAATATCAGTATTGGAGATGAGCTTCCTGCCGGAGTGTTGAAACTTGCAAAAGTGTATATCGCGAAGAAAAGGAAGTTGAAGGTTGGAGATAAGCTTGCAGGACGTCACGGAAACAAAGGTATTGTAGCCCGAATCGTAAGAGCTGAAGATATGCCTTTCCTTGAAGACGGAACACCGGTTGATATCGTACTTAATCCATTGGGTGTGCCATCGAGGATGAATCTTGGTCAGATCTATGAGTCCGTTCTTGGATGGGCTGGTGAAAAATTAGGTGTGAAATTCTCAACACCGATTTTTGACGGTGCGCATCTCGATGAGATCGGAGACTATGTTGAAAAAGCCGGCTTACCTGCATTTGGTAAGACGAATTTGATAGATGGTGAAACAGGGCAGAAGTTCCACCAGCCTACGACAGTAGGTATCATTTATATGCTGAAGCTAAGTCACATGGTTGATGATAAGATGCACGCAAGGTCTATCGGGCCTTATTCATTGATCACACAGCAGCCTCTTGGTGGTAAAGCACAGTTTGGTGGTCAGCGTTTTGGTGAGATGGAAGTATGGGCACTTGAGGCATACGGCGCTTCGAACATTCTTCAGGAGCTGCTCACTGTAAAGTCTGATGATATCAATGGTAGGGCGAAAGCATATGAAGCTATCGTGAAAGGTGACACATTGCCTAAGCCCGGGATTCCGGAATCGTTCAACGTATTGATCCACGAGTTAAGAGGATTGGCACTTGACCTTAAGTTTGATTAACCTGATTTTTCCACATAAATAAAGCAGTAAATATGCCTTTTCAAAAGGATAATAAAATCAAAAGCGAGTTTAACAAGGTAACTATTACCTTGTCTTCACCGGACGAGATCCTGGAAAGATCTTACGGCGAAGTTCTAAAGCCTGAAACGATCAACTACAGAACGTATAAACCTGAAAGAGATGGGTTGTTCTGTGAGCGGATATTCGGGCCTGTAAAGGATTATGAGTGTTACTGTGGTAAGTATAAAAGGATCCGCTATAAAGGGATCGTTTGTGATCGTTGTGGGGTTGAAGTGACAGAAAAGAAAGTACGAAGAGAGCGCATGGGTCACATAAAACTTGTGGTTCCAGTCGTTCATATCTGGTATTTTAAATCTCTTCCAAATAAGATAGGTTACTTATTAGGGCTTTCTTCAAAGAAACTGGAGTCGATCATCTACTACGAACGTTATGTAGTGATACAGGCCGGTAAAGCTGCAGAAGGTGTTAAGATCATCAATGAGAAAGGGGAAGAAGAGGTTAAAGAATTTGAAGATAAAGAACTCATCACTGAGGAAGAGTACTTATCTGCTATGGAATCTGAAGAGCTCAAAGGCAACAGCGCTCTCGATAATGAAGATCCAATGAAATTCATCGCCAAGATGGGTGCCGAATCTGTTCGGGACTTGCTTAGCAGGATCGATCTGGACGGACTTTCATATGCACTGAGACATCAGGCTGCTAATGAAACATCGCAGCAAAGAAAGGCCGAAGCTCTTAAAAGATTAGGAGTTGTTGAAGCATTCAGAGGTGCAAATTCAAGAATCGAGAATCGTCCGGAATGGATGATCATACAATACCTTCCTGTAATTCCGCCGGAACTTCGTCCGCTTGTTCCACTCGATGGTGGAAGATTTGCAAGTTCCGACTTGAACGACCTTTACAGAAGAGTTATTATAAGAAACAATCGTCTGAAAAGACTTATAGAAATCCGTGCTCCTGAGGTAATCCTTAGAAATGAAAAAAGAATGCTCCAGGAAGCTGTCGATTCATTGTTCGATAATTCAAGAAAATCAAATGCTGTAAAAGCAGATGGTGGACGGGCATTAAAGTCGTTAAGCGATGTACTTAAAGGTAAGCAGGGGCGATTCAGACAAAACCTTTTAGGTAAAAGGGTTGATTATTCCGGAAGGAGTGTCATTGTTGTCGGACCAAACCTGAAGCTACATGAGTGTGGTTTACCGAAAGACATGGGAGCTGAACTTTTCAAGCCTTTTATCATCAGGAAACTGATCGAAAGAGGCATCGTGAAAACAGTAAAATCAGCTAAAAAACTGGTAGATAAGAAGGAACCGGTGATCTGGGATATTCTTGAAAACATATTAAAAGGACATCCTATTATGCTCAACCGTGCTCCAACACTGCACAGATTGAGTATTCAGGCCTTCCTTCCTAAACTTGTTGAAGGAAAAGCAATCCAGCTTCACCCATTAGTTTGTACTGCATTCAATGCCGATTTTGACGGTGACCAGATGGCGGTTCACGTACCGTTGAGCAATGCTGCAATTCTGGAGGCTCAAATGTTGATGTTGTCTTCGCACAATATCCTGAACCCTCAGAATGGAGCACCTATCACACTTCCGTCTCAGGATATGGTCCTTGGATTATATTATATCACAAATGGGAAGCGTACAACTAAAGACTTAAAAGTGAAAGGTGAGGGACTTACCTTTTATTCAACAGATGAAGTTATCATTGCCTATAATGAGGAAAGAGTTGACCTGCATGCTTATATCAAGGTGAAGACAAAGGTCAGAGAAAAAGGTCAGCTAGTTGATAAAATCATAGAAACTACAGTAGGTAGGGTGTTGTTTAATGAGATCGTACCTGAAGAGTCGGGTTTCATGAACTTGCTGCTTACGAAAAGAGCCTTAAAGAATGTGATCAGTGAGATCATTGAAGTAACAAATATTCCGCGTACAGCTAGATTCCTCGATGACATCAAGAACCTTGGTTTCATCTGGGCATTTAAAGGTGGGTTGTCGTTTAACCTTTCCGATATTATTATTCCGGATAACAAACTTGGATTACTGGATAATGCACAAAGTGAGATCGATGAAGTTGTAGAAAACTACAACATGGGATTGATCACTAATAATGAGCGTTACAACCAGGTCATCGATATATGGACAAGAGCCGATAATCGAATTACGGATTCCTTGATGAGTCAGCTTTCAACAGATAAGCAAGGCTTCAATGCAGTTTATATGATGCTTGACTCCGGAGCAAGGGGATCAAAGCAGCAGATCAAGCAGTTGGGTGGAATTCGGGGACTAATGGCAAAACCGAGAAAATCCGGAAGCACCGGTGCCGAAATTATCGAGAACCCTATCCTTGCTAACTTTAAGGAAGGACTATCGGTACTGGAGTACTTTATCTCGACTCACGGTGCCAGAAAGGGTCTTGCGGATACTGCACTTAAGACTGCGGATGCAGGTTACCTTACTAGAAGATTAGTGGATGTTGCACAAGATGTTGTCATCTCGGATGAAGATTGTGGAACATTGAGAGGGATCAATATTTCAGCGCTTAAGGATAATGAAGAGGTTGTAGAACCTCTATACGAGAGAATTATTGGTAGAACTTCATTACAAGATGTTTACGATCCTCATACCGATGAATTGCTTGCAAAAGCAGGGGAGGAGATCACTGAAGAAGTTGCGATGCTGATCGAAGATTCCGCATTGGAATTTGTAGAGATCAGATCTGTCCTTACATGTGAAACTAAAAGAGGTGTATGTGTGAAATGTTATGGTAGAAATCTTGCCAATAACAGAATGGCAGAAACCGGAGATGCAGTTGGAATTATAGCTGCTCAGTCGATCGGTGAGCCAGGTACACAGCTTACGCTTAGAACATTCCACGTTGGTGGTATCGCATCGACATCTGCAACTGAGTCTCAGTTGGCGGCAAAATTCGATGGAGTTGTTGAATTTGATGGACTGAGAACGATAAATACCACAAATGATGATGGTGAGAAGCAGGTGATCGTTATCGGTAGAACGGGTGAGATCAAGATCAACCGTGCAGATAATGGTAAAATGTTGATCTCAAACCATATCCCTTACGGATCAGTCATGTTCATAAAGGACAAACAGAAGGTCAAGAAAGGGGATATCCTTTGTAAATGGGATCCTTATAACAACGTCATCATAAGTGACATCAGCGGTAAAGTGGAGTTCGAGAACATCATTGAGAATATCACTTTCAGGGATGAGACAGATGACCAGACAGGACACAAGGAGAAAGTGATCATCGACTCTAAGGACAAAACCAAGATACCTTCAGTATATATCATTGGCAAGAAAGAAAGTGACAACAAGACGTTCAACATGCCTGTTGGTGCGCATATTGTTGTGGAAGATAAGCAGAGCATCAAGCCAGGTAAGATCCTGGCTAAGATCCCAAGGGTTCTTGGTAAGGTGAAGGATATCACCGGAGGTCTTCCTCGTGTTACTGAACTTTTCGAAGCCAGAAACCCGTCGAATCCTTCTGTTGTATCAGAAATTGATGGAGTTGCCAGGTTCGGAGGAATCAAAAGAGGAAACAGAGAGATCATTGTGGAATCGAAAGATGGTCAGACCAGAAAATACCTGGTTCCGCTTTCTAAACACATTTTCGTTCAGGAGCAGGATTTCATCAGAGCGGGTAATCCACTTTCGGATGGTGCTATCACTCCGGCAGATATTTTGAGGATCAAGGGGCCATCAGCAGTTCAGGAATATCTTGTGAATGAAGTACAGGAAGTTTATCGTTTGCAGGGTATCAAGATCAATGACAAGCATATCGAGGTGATCGTAAGACAGATGATGTCCAAAGTTGTGGTAATGGATCAGGGTGATACCAGATTCCTTGAAGGAGCAGCTGTGGATAAATTTGAGTTTATCGAAGAGAACGATAGTCTTTGGGATAAGAAAGTAATTGTGGAAGCAGGAGAATCCGAGACATTGAAAGAAGGTCAGATCATGCTGCTAAGACAGATCCGCGAAGAAAATTCATTATTGAGAAGGAATGATAAGAAGCTCGTAGAATACAGAGATGCTATACCAGCAACATCAAGCCCGGTACTTCAAGGTATTACGAAATCATCATTGAGCACCGGAAGTTGGATATCAGCGGCATCGTTCCAGGAAACTACGAAAGTGCTTAGCTCTTCATCCATTGCAGCGAGAGAAGATTATTTAAACGGACTTAAAGAGAATGTCATTGTAGGTCATAAGATCCCTGCAGGAACAGGACTTAGACAATTTGATCAACTCATCGTTGGGTCTAAAGAGGAGTATGATAGAATGCTTGAGGCTAAAGCAAGCAGAAAGAAAAAGAAAGAAGAGGAAGCTGAAGCAGCTTTAGAAAAGTAACTAGTATGGAAAATAAAGAAAATCCACAACAGAATCAGATCAATATAGAACTATCTGAAGATATAGCAGATGGCATCTATTCAAATCTGGCGATCATAACACATTCAAACGCTGAGTTTGTTGTTGACTTTGTAAGAGTATTACCTGGAGTGCCAAAAGCAAAAGTAAAATCCAGGATCGTTCTTACACCACAGCATGCAAAGCGATTGTTGCAAGCACTAGCTGAGAATGTAAAGAAATACGAAGATCAGCACGGTAAGATCAAGGATACCGATGTAGTGGGAGTGCCGATGAATTTTGGTGGGCCTACTGCGCAAGCGTAATGTTATAGGTGTTGAGAAATTGAGATATTGAGGAATTGAGTCTTTGCATCGGCGTATTTATCGAGCTTAATTCAACATAAAGCGAAGCGGCGAAGCAGCACCAACATTGCCAAATTACCGAATTGTCGAATTACCGAATTGTCTACAATGGAATTAGAATCGATAGCTCGCAATCTGCAAAAAAGAGATGACGGCATTTATTATGCTTTGGACAGTTCTCCCATTTCATATCCCGAAATTGGCAACGAGTATTGCCTTCAAATCGAAAAAGATAGTTTCTGGTTTAATCATCGTAATCGAGTCATCGTCGAAGCTGTAAAGAAATACAGCAAGGACAAGATGTTTTTTGATATCGGTGGTGGCAATGGTTATGTATCGCTTGGATTACAGGAAGCTGGCGTCGATGTTGTTCTGGTCGAACCAGGTCCGGTTGGGAGTTTGAATGCTAAAAAGCGGGGGATCGACCACGTGATCTGTTCAACACTTCAGGATGCCAAGTTTGAAAAAGCCTCTCTAGATACCGTTGGAATGTTTGATGTCGTTGAACATATTGAGAATGATGTGGAGTTCTTGAGAGAAACCAACGAGTATTTGAAAGAAGACGGTATGGTTTATATCACGGTGCCTGCATTCAATTTTTTATGGTCCAACGAAGACAAAGAAGCCGGGCATTACCGCCGTTACTCGCTTTCAATGATGGAAAAGGCTTTGAATAAAGCGAACTTCGACGTCGTCTATTCAACTTACATATTTACCGTTTTACCGCTACCTATCTTTTTCTTTCGTGTAATCCCGAGCAAGTTGGGAATGAACAAAGATGCATACGGGTTAGAGAAGAGGCAAAAAGAGCATAAATCCCGGAAAGGAATGATGCACAATACGCTTCAGAAGATCTGGGATTGGGAATTAGAACAAGTAAAAAAAGGAGAGAAGATCGGCTTTGGTGGGAGTTGTTTTGTGGTTGGGAGAAAGAAGAACTAGTGATGTTCTGATCACTAGTGTCATGGATAATTTTCAGTCTTGTAATTTCTTCGTTGTTAAGATCCCCATTCTCTGGACAATTTGAGAAAATGGTTTTTTGATTTACAGATCTTTATAAATTGAAATTCAATTAATTAAGTGAACTGGAGATAGAGAAATACAGTTTAGTATAAAAGCAGACCGTAGGTATTTATTAGGAGTGATCCAACACTCAGTAATGAAACGTCATTCATAAATTAGTTGTCATGTATTCAAGTTTAAGATCATTTTATTATCTTTATAAGATATATAAATATATGAAATCTTTAACATACATTGTGCTTGTTTTGATGCTGCTTTCGGCAGAGGTTACTGTATATGCGCAAGCTTGTACCGGCGGTCAGATATATACTAAAGAAGCTTTCACCCACGGTAGATTCGAGGTGAAGATGCAATCTGCTGAAGGGAATGGTGTGGTTTCTTCTTTTTTTCTTTACAACCTGGACTTGAATTGCAACTGGCCTGCCGAGAATAATGAGATCGATATCGAGATGACCGGTAATAAGGATAGTCTATACTTTACGACACATTATCCGGGGCCGTGGTATTACGGAGATGTCTATGAACCTTCTTTTAACCCACACGACACCATGGTCGAGTATGCATTTGAATGGACTCCCGGTGTTGTCAAGTGGTTTGTCGAGGGACAACTCGTCTACACACAAAATCAACCATTCGTTTCTCAACTCATCCACCCTATGAGGATAATGATGAATTTATGGGCAGCAAATGCAGTTAGCTGGGTTGGTCCTTGGGATCCTTCGATAATGCCTGTTCAATCTGAATACGAGCTTGTTCGCTATTACTCTTATACCCCTGGTTCTGGAAATAGTGGTTCAGGTAACAATTTCACATTTCAATGGGAAGATAACTTCAATAGTCTGGATACTTCAAGGTGGGAGGTGGAGCAGAACGGTGGCTTTAATGGAAACTACTGCACTTTTAAAGGGAGCAGTGTTGAATTTACCAGTGGAAAATTGATATTAAAAATGGAAGATCCGGCACAGAACCCTCCTACAATACCGGTAACATTTTCTGTTAACACAGCAAGTATGAACTTAAATGGAGGAGATGTGATCAATCTTGCGGGTCCATTCAATGGATGGTGTGGAAACTGTACGCCGATGACTAAGATTGGGGATGTATGGACAAAAACTTTATATCTTCCAGCCGGTGAGCATGAATATGTCTTTGTTCGCAACTTCTGGCAGGAAACAGGAAACGCTCCGTTAGGAAGTAAGTGTGATTATAATCCTTGTGATCAATTTGCAAATTATGCAGTTGTAGTCCCATATGGATATAATTCAGTCACGGCAGAAACACCATGTTGGGGTTATTGCGAGCCATGTCAGGAAGCATTAATTCCACAATCATGGTCATCAGATGTTTCCGCGACAAAAGCCAGATTGAACTGGGACCCAACAGGCATTTGTGATTATTCGTTTGAGATCAGGGGTAAGAGTATTAACAGCAATAGCTGGGTAACTTTGAATGTTTCACCATCCAGTCCGAATTTCCTGGATGTGACAGGATTGTCCAACAATACGACATATGTATGGCAGATCAGATCTACTTGCAGTTCATCGCAATTACCTACAATAACAAAATGGTCGAAACTGGATACATTTACAACGGAATGCAAATTCCCGGATTCCTTATGGTCTTTTAATCCGAACAGTACTTCAGTAGTTTTAAATTGGAATCAGGTACCGGCGTCTTATGGTTATCAGATCCAGGGAGGAGAATCCTCAGGTTCAGGCTATGTAGATATTATCCTTTCATCCACGAAAAGTAGTTTTCTTGCAAATGGACTCAAAGCGAACACTACTTATATCTGGAGAATGCGATCTGCGTGTAACTCAAGTGGATCTATTGCATCAGAATTCAGTCCGTGGTATATTTTTACAACTCCCCCTGCGAAAAGAGAAATTCCGGAGAGAACCGTATTTATTAGTCCGAATCCGGTTGAGAGTAAAGCCAGGATTTTTGCTGAAGCGGGTAGTAACTCAGATTCACATTTAGAAGTGTACAATCTTGCTGGTAGGCTAGTGAAGGAAATCAACTTCACGAAAGGGGATATTATTGAGTTTGATGCTTCCGAATTCCCTTCAGGGGTTTATCATATTGTGCTAACTTTTGAAAACTCGATGAAGAGAGGGAAGTTTTTGAAGCTTTGATTCTCTGTGGTTCGTTCCCAAGCTTTTCATGTATCGCTTACTATTCAGTTTAGAATTTTTTTACCGCAGAGGTCGCTGAGAACTCTGTTATCTCTGTGGTTGAATAGTCCAAGCTTTTCATATATCGCCTACAATTCAGTTTAGAATTTTTTTACCGCAGAGGGCGCTGAGAACTCTGCTATCTCTGTGGTTAAATAGTCCAAGCTTTTCATGTATCGCCTACAATTCAGTTTAGAATTTTTTTACCGCAGAGGGCGCTGAGAACTCTGTTATCTCTGTGGTTGAATAATCCAAGTTATCCAAGGACAATAGACCACAGAGTGCACAGTTTAAGCTGAAAAAGAGATCAACTTCGTGTTTAAGACGATCTCTGTATTCAACAGTTTTGAGATCGGACAGGTCATCTTTGCTTCTTCAGCAAGTTCAACAAACTTACCTTCTTCGATCCCGTCAACTTCCCCTTGAAGATTCAATTCTACCTGGGTGACAGCTCCATCCTCAAAAAGCACCTTTGCTTCAGTTGAAAGATTGTTTGGAACAAAACCAGCGTTGCTGAGCAAAAAACTTAACTTCATGGTATAACACCCTGCATGAGCTGCTCCTACAAGTTCTTCAGGATTCGTGCCTTTGCCATCTTCGAATCGGGTATGAAAAGAATATGGAGCAGAATCCAAAGTTTTACTTTGAGTAGAAAGAGTTCCTTTACCTTCCTTGCCCGTTCCTTTCCAGTTTGCATTTGCTGTTCTGATGAATTTCATTTTTGTGAGTTTTATTTATTCGATAAAGATAATAAACAAGACTCAGCAAAAAGAGTTCTGTTTTTTCTTATAAACCTGCACCTTTCCATGCATAGAGGATTCCTCCCATCAATGCAAAGGCGATAAGCCAATAAACAGCATTGATCAGAATACCTTTGAGGCTTCTTTGCTCATTCAAAAAGTTTATGATGAGAACCGGTATTGCATAAAATCCTGCAGTTTGTGCCGCGTGAAATGCGCCGTGTAGGAAATTTTGATCTTCCTCTGGGTGATAGCCGGCACCCATGTTTAGTCTGTATGCGATCACCGCTCCAAGAATAAAGGACAGACCAAGGATCAAAGGCATGCTTGCTTTGCTTGCATCCTCTTCGGTCATTCCTACAGACTCCATCCAGGCATTTCCAAATAACTTTGGGTTATACCATATAAAACCAAGGACCAAAGTTGAAAACGAGGCTATTGCCATTGCTAACCATTCCATTGTAGTTTGTTTTGATGTAATATCTAAATTAAAAGTAAAATTCAACGCCATACTAAGTGGTTATTCACATTCTTTTCGTTTATTCGTAGGACTGTCCAATTAATAAAAATCAGGATCATGAAAATCAATGCTATTATCATCGGTATAGCAGTTATTATTTCTTCTTTTATTCTCGGTAAATCCTATGTAGAAAGAAGCAAGGTCGATGGGCAAATTCAGGTGACCGGACTCGGTGAGGCTGATTTTACTTCAGATCTCATCGTATGGGATGGACGCTTTGGAGCTCAAAATTTTGACCTGAAACAAGCCTATTCTGAATTGGAAAGTGATAAACAGATCATTAAATCCTATCTTACTTCGAAAGGAATTGATGATGAGAATATCGTATTTAATGCGGTCCAGACGAATGAAAGATTTAAAAGAAAATATTCTCCAAATGGTGAGTATATGGGTGAAGATTTTGCTGGATTTGAACTATATCAATCGGTTCAAATAGAGTCTAATGAAGTTGAAAAAATTGAGAAGGTATCCAGGGAGATCACAGAATTGCTCAATAAAGGTGTCCAACTATATTCCGAACCACCCAGGTATTATTATACCAAATTAGCAGACCTTAAAATTGAGATGATCTCAAAAGCAACAGAAGACGCCAGAACGAGAGCAGAAAAGATCGCTGAAAACTCGGGAGGGAAATTAGGTGATCTTGAATCTGCAAAAATGGGTGTTTTTCAGATCACGGGACAGAATTCTAAAGAGGACTATTCCTGGGGTGGCACTTTTAACACCGCTTCAAAAGATAAGACCGCTTCTATCACGATGAAGTTGGTTTATAAGGTAAAATAGTAGTTAAAGATTGTGAAAACCTGATAGAATGCGTAAGACTTCTGTGAAAAAAGAAAAACTTATTGTAGGCCGCAAAGACAAAGCCGATTTCCCATTGCTAAGGATCCGGAACATCGATGTGAAATTTGATACCGGTGCTTATACTTCGGCTATTCATTGCCACTATATTAAAGAAGTTGTTAAGAATGGTAAGAAAAAGATCGTGTTCCGAATACTCGACCCCGACCATTCTAAGTATCACAATAAACTGTTTTCCGCATCTGATTATAGACAAAAGGTGATCAAAAATTCCTTTGGCAATTCTGAAACCAGGTTCGTGATCAATACCGAGATCGTGATCTTTGGCAATAGATACCCGATCGACCTTTCGCTGAGCGAGAGAGGGAACATGAGGAACCCAGTATTAATAGGTAGAAAATTCATCATAGGAAAGTTTGTTATTGATGTTTCGCGAAGCAATATATCATACCGTGAAAAAATGAAGGCTAAGAAGAAATAGAATAACTTTGACCCAACGAAATTTAAATAATGAAAATCGCAATCTTATCTAGAAACCCTACACTTTATTCAACCCGTCGTTTGATAGAAGCGGCTGAGAAAAAAGGTCATGTTGCCGAAGTGATCGATCATTTAAAGTGTAATATAGAGATCGAAAAGAGAAAACCTAAGATCTGGTACAAAGGTCGCTATCTGAACGATATTGAAGCTGTGATACCACGAATTGGAGCATCTGTAACATTTTATGGATCTGCCGTGGTGCGCCAGTTTGAAATGATGAAGATCTTCACGGCCGTAGAATCGCAGGCATTACTGAGATCCAGAGATAAATTGAGATCGCTTCAGGTTCTTGCTCGCGCAGGAGTTGGGTTACCTAAAACTATTTTTACCAATTATTCCAGGGAAGTAGAACATATTGTGGAATCTGTTGGAGGTACTCCACTTGTTTTGAAATTATTAGAAGGAACACAGGGCCTGGGAGTTGTGCTTGCTGAAACACCTAATGCAGCACATTCGGTTATCGAAGCTTTTAATGGTTTAGGAGCGAGAGTCATCGCTCAGGAATTTATAAAAGAAGCTGGCGGTGCTGATCTACGTGCATTTATTGTTGATGGAGTTGTCGTTGGTGCTATGAAGCGGCAGGGGAAAGAAGGTGAGTTCAGATCAAACTTACACAGAGGTGGAAGTGCAGAAATTATTAAGCTCTCAGAAGATGAAGAGAATTGTGCCTTAAAATCTGCCAAAGCTCTGGGATTAGGAATTGCCGGGGTTGATCTTTTACAGTCAAAAAATGGTCCGCTTGTGCTTGAAGTAAATTCCTCACCGGGTCTGGAAGGCATCGAGGCTGCGACTGGAAAAGATATTGCGCGCGAAATAATCCGATATGTCGAAAGAAACGTCTGATAATATTTTCAAGCTTCTTGGAAAGGAAATTGCACCGGGGCAAAGCGAGTATCTGGAAATGGAGGTTGCAAAACTCCATACAAGAAATAATATTAGAATACCCATTATAGTTGAACGCTCAAAAAAAAGTGGGCCGATCGTGCTATTGATGGGTGGTCTTCACGGCGATGAAGTGAATGGTATAGCGATAGTTAGAAAAGTAATAAAGGAAAAACTGAACAAACCGATAAGAGGTACGATCATATGCATTCCTGTTTTTAATGTTTTCGGTTATTTGAGTTTAACCAGGGAATTCCCGGATGGTCGTGATCTGAATCGTGTGTTTCCGGGATCTTCGAAAGGATCTCTTGCAAGCCAGTTTGCATATCAGTTTACGACAAATATTGCACCACTGGTAGATTACATACTAGACTTTCATACAGGAGGAGCAGACAGGGAAAACTTCCCACAGGTGCGATGTGTCGTTACCGAAAAAAAGACCATGGAACTAGCAAAGATATTTGGCGCACCTTTTATATTGGATTCCAAATATATTCCGAAGTCGGTGAGAGAAACCACACATAAAATGGGAAAAGCTCTTCTCTTATATGAAGGAGGAAAGTCAAAATCACTCGATGATAGTGTTATTGAGATAGGAGTGAAGGGTGCAGCGAATGTGCTGCGTCACCTCAAAGTGATATCGGGTTCAACTTCAGTAAATGAACCTATTGTGGTTAAAAAATCGAAATGGTTAAGAGCAGCTTATTCAGGTATGTTCCACTTGAAAGTGAAGAATGGAGCATTTATTGAAAAGGGAAGTATTATGGGTATTATTTCGGATGTCTATGGTGATTTTGATAAGATGGTAAGAGCTCCTATCGATTGTTATGTTTTATGCGTGAATACAACTCCAATCGTGAATAAGGGTGATGCCTTGTTTCATGTGAGTGTTGAATCAGATAGAGCGGATTAGTTTTACATTCTGACGGAGTAGGTTAGACCTTGTGAAAATGATGGTGTGGCTGCACCACCTCTTTTAGTCAATATTTCAGGTAATCAGAATATGGTAAGACCAGCTACTAGTAAACTAATTCACTAATCAACTAATTAACTAATCAACGAATCAACTATTTAACTAATCAACGAATCAACGAATCAACTAATCAACTAATCAACGAATCAACGAATCAACTAATCAACCAATCCACCATTCAACCAATCCACCAAAAAATTGAATCCTGGGTTTACGTACTTCTGATCTCACTATTTACTTTTCCGGAGTTCGAACCTTACTATTCTGCAGGCCTGGATGCTGGTTATGTTTGGGCGGTGAATTACCTATTTGTTCACGATTACCATACGCTTAAAGATCTGACTTTCCCTATTGGCGTGTTTGGATTTTTGAAAATACCTACGACGGAAGGGAACAATTTTTTGCTTTCACTTCTATTTTACTCGGCCATAAAGCTGTTTTTCCTTTATCGCTTTATTCGCTTCTCACAGTCAAACGGCAGAAGCAATTTTCTCAGTGTTTTCATTGCAATGATCGCGGCGATCTTTCTTAAGATCGATTTTCTCATCGTTGCGATCTGCGCACTGCAAGGCCTCATCCTTATCGATCGGAAAAGATGGATCGATCTTGTTCTGATGGTAGCGATCGCTTATATCGGGCTTACCATTAAATCTTCTATTGGTATTATCTCATTTTCAGTAGTGGCAACTGCTTGCTTATACTTTATATATAGATACAGATCAGTTAAGAAATCTGTTTTACTGATTGCTGTGACTGTTGTCGTCATAGCGATATTGGGATCACTGATCTATGGAAGTACTCAAAGAGCATTCATCATATTCTATGAAGCATTTAAAATGTCTTCGGATTATTCCGCTGCAACATTGCACCCTGATAATGATTGGAATGCTCTGTCGATATGCATTTTATCTATTTTGATTTCACCATTTCTATTCAGGTCGAACCGATATAATACTGCTTTCATTATCCTTCTGCCTGCCTTATTTTTAATGTGGAAGCACGCTATGTCAAGGCAAGAGTTCGGTCATGCATTGTTCTTTTTTCAATTCCTTTTCATTTTTTGGGCTTTCATGATCTGCTATTCAAAGGTTCGTGTCTCTTCAATTCTCTTCCTGGCATTTATTTCCATATTTTTCTTCAGGAGTAATCTAAAACAAATGGATTCCTGGAGTAAGGAGAAAATAGAGATCACAAAAGGTCCGAATAGTTTTGTAAAAAGTGTTTTAGACTATTCGTCCTATGTAGCCTTTTATGATAGTATCTCGAAATCAAAGATCCAAAAACTGGAATTGGATGATGAAGTACTAAAACTTATTGGTAACAGATCGATCGATATCTTCCCATGGCAGCTGGCTTACATACCTGCGAACAATTTAAACTGGCGTGTCAGGCAGAATTTACAAGGTGGAGGATATTCCAAATGGCTCGACCAAATTTCTGCGAATTCATTTTCCTATGAAAGCGGACCCGACTTTGTTTTGTTAAACTTGTCTAAAGATAAATATGAAGGCTACTTTGGGGCTATTGATAACATTCACCTCTTTCATTACAGTCCGCTCAGCGCTTTTGAGATTCTCAAAAATTATGAAGTAATATATTCTTCAGAATACTTTCTTCTTATGGAAAAGAGAAAGATAGCCTCCTATAGTGAGGAGTATACATCAAGTGACAAGAAAGAAGTTCAATGGAATGAATGGGTCAAAGTAATGGAAGATGAAGGACAAATTGTCAAAATCTATGGTGATGTAAAGCTAAATGCAATTGGGAAAGTGAAGCAGTTCCTTTATAAGTCAGATCAATATTTTATAGAACTAATGATGGAGAATGGTAGCATATTAGAGTTTAGGATTGATCCTTCAGAATTGAAAAGAGGCTTGTGGTTGAATCCGTTTGATCGCTTTCCACAAGATGATAGATTTCAGGAGGAAATAAAAATGCTCCGCTTCACAACTATGAATTCTTTCGGTAAGAACGATCGAGTTTCTATCCAGTTTAAAAAATATGCTATCATCGATTCGGACTTTCTTTTTAGTGCGAAGGATGGTAATTCTAAAGTTCAAAAGGAGTATTTAAACAATTTTGAGGAGGGAACTTACCTGGGTAAATTAAACAGAAGTCGTACAGATATTGCTTTTGAAGGAAATGGTGCTCAGCAACTAGATCCCAAGGACTATTCGTATACATTCCGTATTGAGCTCGACACCTTATTCGATCGCTATGATAGCTCCATGAGTCATTTATTTTTGGAAACTGAGGTACGAACTTTTGGATCAACGGATAGAGTAAACTTGGTAATAGCAGTGAAAAATTCAAGATCAGAGTTTTGGAAACCTGTCAAATCTCATAAAAGAGCAAATGGGCAGTGGAATTATCTATACAACACTAAAATACTGGATCGAAATGATTATAGGTTTGGAGTTCTAGAAATTTATGTGTTGAATAATGGCCAAAACGAGCTTATCATTGATAATTTAAAACTCAGGATAAGCGACGTCGAATTTAAAAATAATAGATAACATCAAATTTTAATATTGATGCGCTTTTTTTGTATCTTCAGAGGGTATTGCATACGATACAAGAAAAAATCAGTTCATGGTCCGTCCAGCGATACCAATAAATGAAGAGGAGCGGTTAAATTCCCTGGGGAATTACAATCTGATAAATACCTTACCGGAGAAAGATTTTGATGACATCACTCGAATTGCTTCAAAGATCTGTAATACACCAATTTCACTTGTTTCATTGATTACGGCTGATAAGCAATGGTTTAAGTCTCATCATGGTATCGATGTGTTGGAAACAGATAGGGAGTTGTCATTTTGTGCTCATGCCATCCTTACACCTAAGAATATTCTGGAGGTTTCTGATGCAAGAAAAGATGCTCGCTTTGCTGATAATCCATTGGTGGTCGGTGAGCCCCATGTAATTTTTTATGCTGGCGTTCCACTGGTGAATCAGGAAGGGATGGCTTTAGGAACACTTTGTATTATAGATCATTATCCTAAGAGTTTGAGTGATGATGAAAAGGAAACTTTAGTAGCTTTAGCAAATCAGGTTGTGAAGCTATTCGAACTGAGAAGAACAAATAAAGAACTAAGAGAGAGCCGCTGGGAGGTACGCAAGAGAAATAAAAATCTGGAAAGATTTGCATACTCGGTATCTCACGATATAAAGAGTCCTTTAAATAACATCATAGGTTTTTCAGAGATCTTAAGGTTAAACAATCTTGAACAGCTTGACGAAGATGGTAAATCCAGCCTTAGAAGAATTGAAAATTCATCCCGCCGACTAAAAAAACTTATCGATGGCATCATCGACTACTATAGACAAACGAATACGAAAATTGTAAAGTTAGAAGATGTAGATTTAGTGCCATTTATGAAGGAAATAGTTTCTGGAATTTGCAATTCAGACAAATGTTCGGTCTATTACCCAAAGGATAATCACACCATTCAAGTTAATAAAACAATTCTGGAACAAATTTTAGTAAACCTCATTTCAAATTCGATAAAGTATAATAGAGAAGATGTGGTTGTTATTGAAATTGGGTTCTCCGAAAGTGATAGTGAGTATCAGTTTTATGTCCGTGACAATGGTATTGGAATAGAGGATAAAGATCAGAAAAGGGTGTTCGAACTTTTTAACACACTTTATATCGAGGATCGATATGGCAATATCGGAAGTGGTATAGGATTATCTACTGTAAAAAACTTGGTGGAATCTAATGGTGGTGAGATCGAGTTGGAATCTGCTCCCGATGCTGGAACCCTGGTGAGATTTAGTTTAGCTAGGCCAATTAGTTAATATCCGTTAAATGCTTTTTCAAGCCGACTATCATGATAATCCCGAAACTCTGTCGCATCGATATCGGTTTGACCATTCATGCCACCAAATCCTTCATAGATCTTAAATTTCCATTGATCATCCTGGACTTCGCCGATAGCGGTGGAATGTAGTAGCTCATAATCGTCAGGAACCCGGCTTGGATTGTAAAACACGAATCTCACATTGCTCTGACCGTCATCCATGCTATAATAATGCCAAACCTCATAATCGATGCCACCGGCTTCAGAGTTACTGATCACATCGTTCGGTTTTCCATATTTGAGATAGATATAACCTCGGTCTGTTTCAAAACCTCGATCGATAATTGTAGAGTAATTATCTTCAACAATGTTCAATTCGGTTTGATAGATCTTCCACGCTTCAACCATTTTCACGCCAAAATGTGATTTCCAGAACTTGTTGTAAAACTCCTTGAGCTTGTCCAACGATCCGTCTTCTTTATTGAGCGTTGATATAATGACAGTTTCATCGCCATTTGCAAATGGAGTAAGCGCGTTAACATTATCCAATAATTCTTCCCTACTCCAGTCGGCGATCACATCAGCAAGTATTTGCTGTGGGTCCGGAAGGATCTCAAATTTTTTTTTACTGGACCCGAGCACGGTATTTTCTTTACTTCTACCCTCAATCACTAAACTATAGCTGCCTCCGCTTAAATCTGATATATCGAATGAAGCGAGCAATAGATTTGTTTTACCTCCCATCATTTTTTTATAGGAGTGAAGCAAAGTTTCACCTTCATGATCTTCGATGCTATATGAAATTAGAAAAGCATCCTCGATCGGTTTGCTATATACTTCAGTATAAAAAATAAGTTTGTCACGGTCAGGTGGAAAGAAATTGGCTGCATAAGGTATAATGTCATATCCCCATTTGGAATATGTATTTGCAACGGCAGTTTCTTTATATTGATCTATTAAGATGAGATCGGATAATCCAAATTGAGAGGTATTCCATTGAACCTTAAAATCCTGGGACCAATTTGCATTAAGCGATGGATTGTTGACATCTTCAATAGTACCTACGATGGTATAGTTTCCCGGTTTTAACTCATGTCTTTTAAGATCGATCAAGCTAAAACCCGCATCCGCATCACCGGAGAAATCCTCGCTTTTAAGAATATAGGATTCGGAAAGGATCTCGTTGTTGTTCGAGATGATTTTATAGGAGATCATAACCGAAGCTGCGAATTGATCCTTAGCACTTTCCTTAAACAGCAATTGCTCCGCAGGGATCAAGAAGAAGAACTCAACGTAAGCTTTATCAACCTCATCATGAAAACTCGCATGTTGTATGTGAAACAGGAGATCATTTGCAAAAGCGGATTGTATAGAAAATGTAAATAATAAAATTAGAATCCACCGCATTTTTATAAATTTAGATCGATGAAAAAAGTCGTATTTCCGGTTCTATATGCAGCACCGATCAGATATTTTTTATTGTTACTACAAGATAATGAAATCGCCTTTGAAAAGCATGAAAACTTTGTCAAATCCTCATTTCGGAACAGAACATACGTTGCAAGCCCAAATGGAGCGCTCAGGCTCACAATTCCGATAAAAGGTGGCAAAAGTAAGCATCAGAAGTATTTTGACCTTTTGATCGATAATACACAGGAGTGGCAAAAGAATCACTGGCAAAGTCTTACAACAGCTTACAGAAGCTCTGCATATTTCGAATACTATGAAGATGATCTGTATATGTTTTACCACGAGACTGCAAACTCCTTATTCGAATTTAATATGAAGTTGTTCGAATGGTTGATCAGGCAGCTAGATTTTGATGTAAATTTCACATATACAGATGTTTATAATGAAGAAATAGAACCTGATCACAGAAAGCAATTCAAAACACCTGTTTCAGATAGCTTACCTCCATATTACCAGGTGTTTGAAAAGAAAACTGCTTTTATTCCTGGATTAAGTATTTACGATCTTTTATTCAATCTTGGACCAGAGGCTCACTCATATTTGAAAAACGCTTGTTTCATAGGAAAACCTTAACTTTAAGC
>JABDMM010000099.1 GCA_013001465.1 Chitinophagales bacterium
TACCAGTACATAGCACCACCAATTATCAAGATTACGATATGCCAGATTTGCATTTTAATGTTTAATTAATTTGATCAGTTGAGAAGAAACATCACTCGAGATTCCAACATAATAAACGCCGTTCGCTCTATCACTCAAGTCGAGAGAATATAAGCTGGAATTTCCTTGCAGTTCCTCATTTTTAATAATCCTACCCAAACTATCGAAAACTTTCAATCTAATTACGAGTTTGTTTGGATTGCGAAAATTTATAGAATAAATTCCTTTACCGGGATTAGGGAAAAGTGAGAATGCTGTAGGAGTGTTGGGTTCGATCGAATTGGAATTTTCATTGATCAAGTTTATGCAATAGTCTTCAACTTCACCGAAATTGAATTGCAAACATTCAGTAGAGGAATTGTTAAACCTCATTGAAACCCGGAGTCTGCTGCTTCCATTTTTAGCATCGGAAGGAACAGTAAAGGAACTGCTAACCGGATTTTCTGTAGCTGCTCCAACATCAAAAATCAACTCTCCTGGGTCTGCAAAGTCTCCATCTAGATTGAAATCGATCCATGCTTTCCAATATTCATCGAAAGAGAAAAAAGCAAAACCTGGAGTGAATGTTAAATTGTAGGTACTGTCTGCATAGAAGTCTTCAGTTAAAGAATCGATAAAATAATAACCATTATTGTTACCCGAGGTATTGCTTACATCTCCAATAACAACACTTTCGATCCACTCATCTGAGGAATTGTCTCCAAAAGATTCACAAAATGCAGATTCGCAACCTTTACAACCGGTGGTATTGATCTGCAATGATGCAGTAAACGCAGTTGTAGAGTCTGAGCAGACTGTTGCTATTTGCACCTCGTATTCAGAGCAGCTGTCCAGAGCTTCAAGCAGGTAGTTATTGTCCGGAACATTGATCGTCGTCCAACCGATCCCGTCGATAGCTTTAAATCTAAGATCATAAGAAATGGCAGCGGTTACTTTTTCCCAACTCAGTTGAACCCATGCAGGAGAAATTGAATCGATAGAAACAGCTGATGGTGGAAGGCAGCAGCCGTCGGTTCTATAAACTCTTGATCGAGGCTCGGCAGAAGAGGTATCACAATTAGCTATTACAGTAAAACCATAATCCGTGCAAGCATTTAATCCTTGAACATCTAATGTCAGGTTAGAAGTAGTGACCGTATCCCAAACTGAAGCACCGACTTCACCATATGCCAGAGTAAAACTCATAGTTCCGCCAAATGAATTCCAGCTAAGCGTTGCGCTGGTATCGGTAACATTTTTTGCGGTGAGTGAGAATGCTTCAAAACAATCAGATCCTGCACAATCAAAGGAAAGGATCTCTGAAACGCTATTGAACAAGTTCAGTCTACCACCTGTGGCAGTAATATTATTCAACGAAGGAAGAGAATCGATGCCATCGAGAATAAATTTTCTCATTAGAAGAGCTGCAGAATCTGGATATGCTTTACTATAAGTGATGAATGCTGGGCAGGGAGCGGAATATAAAAGTGCGATCGCCCCAGTGACATGAGGAGTAGCTCCGCTAGTTCCACCAAAGCCGCCATATGAATTGTTATCAGCAGTCGTATAAGTTCCTTCTCCATGTGCCCCAAGATCTATATGAATCTTGCCATAACCAGCACTGGTTACTTTAACGTCCGCACTATTCATATTTGTCACGGAGATGAGGTACTCACTTGGGCATGCGGTTGGGAGATCACCAATCACATCAACATTTTCATTGCCATTTATTGTAGCTCCGCAATTGAGTATTCCGTATTTCCCGAGCGTGTCGTACATATTGCACCAAAGCGGAGCATTTGATGGCTGACCAAAATCCACTCCCCAGGAAGCATTTGTCGATACTACAAAAGCACCATCTGCGCCACCCGATGAATTATACCTCTTCCGCATATCCAGCGGATACGAATATGCAGCGAGTGCATTAGCCTCATTAGCGCCTTGCATAACGACGATCATTAACTTCACATTCCAGTTAACACCGGTCACTCCAACGCTGTTGTTTCCTTTAGCACCAACTATTCCGGCAACCGGTGTTCCGTGACTTCCATTGCCATCGATCACATCAGTGTTATTATTTACATTCCAACCTAAATAATCATCTACATAACCATTATTATCATCGTCGACATTGTTATTCGGGATCTCAAACTTATTGACCCAAAGATTATCACCAAAATCTCCATGATTAAGGTCAATGCCATCATCGATAACACAAACGACGATGGTATCTCCTAATGCGGTAAGTCCACCGGTTGTGATATCCCAGGCATCATCTGCATCGATATCAGCATCAGCAACTGCGCCATTTATTCCATCATTATAGTATTGCCACTGGCTGGAATAAGAAGGATCATTTGGGGAAGTAGCTCTCCATTCTATTTTGTGGTTTTTTTGCACTACCAAGACCGATTCGTGAGCATTCACAATAGTAAGCAGTCTATCAATAGCAATGCTTTCCTTATCAAATGCGAGATTGTAAATATTCATTGAAGGAACAATTGCTTTGCCACCAAGTATTTTAAGAGCTACTTTTGTTTGTGATTCTATGGCAGAAGTCAATTCCTGTATATCGGCGTTTCTGTCAAGCTGAATGAGTAATTCTCCTTCCACAAATTCGGCACTGAAATCCTGAGTGAAAACACTAATAGTGCTAAAAAGAATAAAGGCGATGGATAATAGTAGTTTATTCACGTGTACTTATTTTCTTGTTGAATTCTGCAGATTTGACAGATTCGTGTTTTTTGATCATTTTAAGCATCTTATCCGGATCTATTGCTGACATGTCGTAGTAGAGCAGGAAAATATTCAGGGACGGAGATACTTTTCTGATAACGCTAAGTCTATATTTATCCATGTCGGTGACAAGAGATTCAACTTTTTTATTTTTAAAAATTTCAACCAGGATTTCTCCCGGAATATCCTGAGAGTTGTCGGGGATAATGATAATATCCTTTCCTTCATAATCATTCGTAGTGGATTTACTACCTCCACACTGAATTAAAATAAAGGAGAATAAGATGATCGATAAAGTAAAATATAATCTCACTAACTTCTAAATTAATAAAAACAAATGCCGATAAGTTCTGAAACAACGTAATTTTTACTCAATTCTTATCAAAATCTATAACAAGCCGAAATGCCTAACAGAATAATAGCGCCTTCACCAACATTCTCACCATTGTTGGAATTCCAATCAGCAACTTCAATATCAGAATATGAAGAAGGCGGATCTGATTTAACATTGATTTCATAGCCAAATGCAAGTGAAGGTGTGATTACCCAATAATCATTGCTGAGCAGGAAAGTATAGCCAATTTCCAAAGTTGGTTGGATTACTGTGATCTCTGTAGTGCCACTTACTTCTCCTAAATCTGTTTCATCTTTCCAGTCAATGGAGCTAAACCAGAAATCGCTTCTTGCACCGATAAGAAATCCGTGCATGGCTGGTTTGAAATAGTGCCGGTAACCGATTGTTAAGCCAGCACCTCCACCTTTTTCTTCATCATGTTCTCCAAGGTCTCTATGATTAATTAAATTGTATCCGATCCTGATATGAATAGCATCTTTTAATGTGATGCCTTTTTCGAATCTGGTTCCAAGTATTATACCTGTTGGGTAAGCTTGAACTTCAAAACCCAGATCGAAGGGAGGGGTTTCTTTTTCCTGAGAGAATACAAGTATGTAAGAGGTTGAAAGAAAAATCAGTAGGAGGTATTTCACAAATTATATTTTAGAGATCAAAGTGCTGTAGAATAGGAATTTCTGCCTGGTGTTCAGACAAGTCAGAAGTGTTGATGTACTTCATTTCATTAATGTCTTCGCTTCTAAGCACTGAAGTAATACTCAACGTTTTCACTTTTTCATCTCTATTCATTTGTAAATTTTCATATGGATTGCCATTACCCGCATTTTTGTGAAACTCGATTATATCCTTTTGGTTGAATGGCTCAGAATGATTATTTAGCCAGTTTGAGAACCAGGATTTTCTTTCGAATCTCATTCGACGGTCATATAATGTGCTTGAGGCAAGAATAAAGGGTTTGACAGGGTTTAATTGTCTGATATGTTTATTGTTGCCATCCCAAACCAGTTCATAAGCACTTTTTATACCTGATGTTAGCTTGAGGATGACAAGTGTGAAAGGTTCAATTTTATCAAGGGAGTAATCTTTGAAAAAATCTTCAACAGATGAGAAACTGAAGAAATCAAGTAAAACTCTTCCTCGACTCATGCGATAAGGAAGTTGCCTTTCATGTTTTTCAAAGCCGCCATTTAGAAGACATAATGTGAATTGTGAACTGGAAACGATCCAGCTCCCTTCTGCAACCGGATCTTTAGGATATAGTAAAGACTTCTTGTAATATTCGTAGAACTTTGGAGGGATAGCATTGCCGCGAAGAGGACTCTCATCCCTGTTTGAAGTAAGAATGTAGCCATCACCCAGTGGAAGATAAGTTACTGTGCACATTCTTTATTATTATATTTTACTGTTGAGTAAGCGATTCCAAAATTATCATCGAGATCAATGTGATCGAAAGCTTGTCTGATCCCTATTTTTATTATTGCCATATGGTGAATCGCATGTTCAATGTTATAGATCATTTCTCTGTTAAAGCTCGATTGAACGACCTCTGATCTATCACTTTCCAAACAATATGATGTTTCAAGCTGTATTGTCTTGTCCTCAATAATTTCATCCAGCTGTAGTTTAAAGCTTTTGATCTTTGTAATCGCCAACATTCTGTCGGATTCTATCACTTTATCATGCTTACGGTTATCGTAATTCACAAATCCATCTTTATAACCATCCAGCATCAACTCGTAAAACTCAAGAATATGCCTTAGATGTTTTCCAATGGAGTTATTCATTAAACAGTTAAGTTTTGCAGTGTATTGATCATCTGTCAATCTCAAAGTCAACTCTTCAAGTTGGGTAAGTATATAAATAGAGGTTTCTTTAATTTGCATTTGGATAAGCGTTTATCAATCTATTGGATATATTTATTCAAAATTTTCATAAAAATAATCAAGATTCCTTTAATAAATTTTATAGTCTGTTGATAAAGTGAGGAACTTCATCAAGCACAAATTAACAAGCATATATAAATATGAATTTTGGCCATTTTGGCTATTCTATATTCCTGCATATTTCTATGGTGCTTTTCTTGCTTTAAAAGCGAGGTCACTAACCTATTATACCGCAGCGAACCCTGGAATGAGATATAGTGGCGCTTTTGGTTATTCGAAGTTTCATGTAATTGAACAAATTGATCATAAATATAAACCGAGAACAATTCTTGTAAACTATCAAGGTGAGGTCAGTGATATCCGCTCAAGGGTGGAAGCAGAATTTGATTATCCCGTAATTCTGAAGCCGGATATCGGTGAGCGAGGCAAGATGGTTGAAAAGATAAATATGGCATATGAGCTGAAAAATTATTTTGAAAAGGCTGAATCAGGTGATTATATCGTGCAGGAGTTTGTAGATCTCCCAATTGAACTAGGTATTTTTTACCATAAATCCTCAAATCATAATGCAGCAATTAGTTCGATACTGGTGAAGAAATTTCTTTTAATTGAAGGCGATGGAGAAAGTACATTAGAGGAATTGATCGATTCAAACGTAAGAGCTTATAAACGACGAGATTACCTGCGAAAAAAATATTGTTCTAGACTGTCAGAAGTTATAGGCAAAAATGTACAGTTACCAATGGAACCAATTGGAAACCATAACAGGGGAACTGAGTTCTTGAATGGTGAACACATTAATGATCCGCAACTGACAAAGGTCTTTGAAGATGTAGCGTCTTCTATTGACGGATTCTATTATGGAAGATTTGATCTCAAGGTATCTGATATTGATGATCTGAAGAATGGTATCAATATCAATGTTTTTGAAGTGAATGGTGTGAACTCAGAACCTGCTCACATCTATGATCAGAACATCAATATTCTGAATGCATATCGTTCTGTCTTTTACCATATGGATATTATGTATGAGATCAGTAAAGAGAATCAAAAACGAGGACATAAATTAGCATCTCCGATACAGTACTACCGGGATATGTATCGATATCTTGTTTTAAATAAGATCTGATCAGCGTTTTCCGGGTAGCAATCTATCCAGTGAGTACTTTCCACCCCCGATAAATAGAATTGCCAGATAACCACCCAGATATAGTATTGCCATTTCCATATCCTTAAAGGGGTCAGAAATATGTATGACGAAGATCGCTGTAAACATGGTGATAATAAGAGGAATTACTGTGAATCGGGTAAGTATCCCAACAGTTACCAGTACCGCACATAAAAACTCTGCAAAAACAACCAGAAATAATGAAACTTCCTGACCAATGCCGAATGGGTCAGCGAATGACATGTTCCCATCGATCAATCTTTGAAGTTTACTTATTCCATGACCATATAACATGCTAAAGCCGAATGTAAGTCGAAGAACAAGGCTACTAAGATCTGTATTGAAGAGTTGTTTCATTCTGTAATTTTGATTAAAATTAAGAGAATTGATCTGAGCTTATCAGCTTACTTATCCACGAGTAAAATGCTTGTTGTCTTAATTCATCAAATCATTTTAAATTTTAATAATTTGCAGCAAATCTGAAAACTATGTCTAGAGGGTTGTTTAAAACGCGTTTTGGATTTATTGCAGCTGCTGCGGGTTCTGCTGTTGGCTTAGGTAATATTTGGCGGTTTCCATACGAGACAGGTCAGAATGGTGGTGCTATTTTTCTGCTGTTTTATATAGCAGCGATCTTTCTTATTTGTCTTCCAATACTTATTGCTGAAATCACAATTGGCCGAAAGACGAGGCTGAACCCATTTGGAGCTTTTAAGCTTCTTGGAGGTAAAGCTTATGCTGTATTCGGATTTTTTGGATTGCTAAGTGGAGTGATGATCTTGTCATTCTATAATGTAGTTGCTGGATGGGCATTTGGTTACTTACTTAAAATTGTCTCCGGCGAACTCCATGCGACTACTGAATTTGGGCAGGTGTTCGGTGACTATGTTTCCAATGCAGGATCTGTCACCACGCATGCAGCTATATTTATGATCGGTACTGCTTTTATAGTGGGAGCGGGAATTCAAAAGGGTATTGAAAGATGGACTTCTTTACTTATGCCTATACTCATTTTTATGATGCTTGGGTTGGTTGCGTATGCGGTAACACTACCTGGAGCGATTGATGGTTTACGGTTTTATCTGGTCCCTGACACCTCGAAGATCAATCTGGAAATGATCTTATCAGCCATCTCGCAGGCGTTTTTCTCATTAGGTCTCGGCTTAGGATTATTGGTTACATATGGTTCTTATGTATCGGATTCTCAAAATCTAGTTCGGTCAGCAACTATCATCGCGATCATGGATACTTTTATAGCTTTTCTTGCCGGGTTATTGATATTCCCTTTGGTGTTTTCGCAAAATCTAACACCAGGTGCAGGTCCGGGTTTGGTCTTCGTAACCCTGCCTGGAGTGTTTTATTCGATGGGCCCGGTAGTGGGTAAAGTTATTGGAAGTCTGTTTTTTCTATTGCTGTGTTTTGCTGCGCTTACTTCCACAATTTCGATCCTCGAATCACCTGTGATATTTCTTCAGGACCAATTTAAGATCAAAAGAAAATGGAGTGTCGCTATTATGGCGACCATTACTTTTATAATTGGTATCCCAAGTTTGTTGTCTCAAGGAGCTTCAGAGTATTTCACCTCTTTTGTTTCGTATGGTGGACAGAGCAAAGGCTTCCTAGATCTTATAAACGATGTGTTTTCCGAGATCTCATTACCACTTGGAGGGTTGCTGATCGCTCTATTAGTAATTTACAAGTGGAAATTTTCGAACATGGTGGAGGAAGTATCGAAAGGCAATTCTAAATTCAGAAAAAGCCTTTCAAATAATTATGTTCATATCATTCTAAAATATGTAGCACCGATCCTGATGGGTGTGTTGATCATAATCAAAATTTTTACGAACTTCCTCGGGAAAGATCTTTTTTAATTAAAATCGGAATCCGGCACCTACTCGTACACCTAGCTTTTCTTTAAAGCCGAAACTGTTCGATGAAAAGTTGTTGAGGATCGTGAGATCGATGTTCTGAGTTTTTTCATAAGCCAGATCACTCAACTCTAACCTTACACTTCCATCAACAAAGAATCGTCCGATGTTTGCATGAATACCAGGAGCGACGCCTGTTTTTAAACTGATCGTGTAATCAGAGACCTGCTCATCGCTAAGTATGTTCTCCCCATCAAACTTGATGTCATTATAGAATCCCAGATAAGGATTTATTGGAAGCTTCTTTATAAATACCCACTTGTGTTGGAATCCAACACCGATACTAAATTTCTGATTTCCCATTTTGAGACTGTTCAGACTAAGTTCATTGTGGTTACCTTTTCCGTTTACAAATGCAGCGGATAAAGAGAGGTAATCATGTTTGGGAGCTTTACCATGCTTAACTACAGCATTTTCATAAATCCCTAACATGAATTTGCCTGAGAAGTTTTGGCAGAAGGAGTTGCTGGTAGCAGCGAACACTATACAAAGTGTAAGCATACTTACAATAATACTTCTCATTTTAAATGTTTTTGGTTTTGCGACAACATATACCATTTATACGTTTGTCGCTTAAATAAAGATTCTCTAAAATTATGATGTGTATCTCTTTGCAAATCGAATGCCAAATAATAATGTTTTAAGTAGGATCTGAAGTTGTCAAAACTCAGAACGACATGTTTTAACCACGATTAAACGGAGAGCTTTCGTGTAATATTATGCGAAGAAAGTCAAATTTTAAAATTTACTTCAATAGAAAAAGCGTTGCGGATTCGGCATTGATTATAAGTGGATCCTTGCCTATTTTGGTCTTGACATTGGTGAATAGATTCTCCAAAACTGTTGATTTCCCTATACATTCATGGAAGGGCTTAAGATCAACATTCATTTCGCTATCAGAGGCATTAACAATTCCCATGATCTTTTCTCCATCTTTTATTTTAAAGTATACATATAGGTTGCGGTTCGACCATTCCGGTGGGTAGTGTATAAATTTCCCATCTGCGAGAGCATTGTGTTTCTTTCTTAGAGTGATCAGCTTTTTGACATAAGTGTGCATTTGTTGCTCATCTGAAGTTCGCCCTTCAGCATGGAAAGCACTTCGTTTATGATAAGGGAAGCCTCCTGGAAAATCTTGTCTAAGCAGCACATGAGAGGATCCGCCAATCATATTGATTTCTGTACCATACAATAACTGAGGGATCCCTCTCGTGGTCATTACCAATTGTAATGCAATTTTGACTCTACTGTCATTGCCTTTAGCGATAAACAGTGCACGCGATTCATCATGGTTATCCATCATCACCATCAAGTTATCAGGATTCGGGTAGACGAAATCCATGGCGTAACTCATATAGATCTCGTACATATCCGCAGTGCCTTTTATAAAATCCCGGAGCGTGTGCATTAAAGGAAAATCCATCAAACTTTCGAGATATGTGCCTTCTGTTTCATCACCTGGTATATCCTGGAAAGTCGCTAAAAATGTAGGCTCCAGAAGCCAGGTCTCACCTACAATTGTAAAGTTGGGATACTCTTCTTTGATAGCTTTTGCCCAATTTGTGGAGTGTTCTTGGAATCCGTAGGGATAGGTATCCTCTCTGATCCCATCAACGCCGCTATATTCTATCCACCAAATTGAATTTTGGATATAATATTTAGATACGAAAGGATTATTCTGATTTACATCAGGCATTGCATCCACAAACCAGAATGTTTTAAATTCCTCCATCGTCGACTCGGCCCGATGTGGATCGCGCATAGTAATCATGTGGTGTTTATCATTGAAGTGATTTTCAACAGTTCCATTGATCCAATCTTCTTGTGGTAAGTTTTGCATCCATGGATGCCCGATCCCAATATGGTTGTTGATGTGATCAAATATGATCTTGATGCCATTTGCGTGTGCTTCCTGGACAAATTTTTTGAAAAGAGTATTTGTACCGAAGCGCTTATCAACTTTATAAAGATCTGTCCAGGCATAACCGTGGTAAGCCCCTTTTTGGTTGTTCTCTAGCAAAGGATTTGGCCAGATAGCAGTAAACCCAAGATCTTTTACATAATCGAGATGATCGATCATCCCTTGAATGTCCCCTCCATGTCGGCTGGCGGGATCGCCCGGATTAAATTCAGCTACATCCAACTCTCTGTCATTCGATGGGTTACCATTTGCGAATCTATCCGGCGTTATGAGATATACAATATCCTGATTAGAAAAACCTTTGTGGTTGTTCGAGTTGTTTCCCCTGTCTAAAACAGGAAAGCCTACCCAAGCTTTATCTTTTCCAGACTTTAGTGTTAGACGGTAGTTACCAGCCTCCAGATCTTGAGGGATAGAGACATCTATAAATGCATAATCAGTGTTTTCAACTTCATGGATCTTGTTCACTTTTATGGCTGAGTTATCGAAAGAAGCCTGCAGGTTTTGGAGTTCCTCTCCATAAACCATGATCTGAACTGTGTTCCATTTCATACCGACCCACCAATTGGGTGGCTCCACTTTTTCAATGGAAAGTTTTGCAGACAAAGGTATAACAGGAAGCAGAAATAGGAGGAAAAGTATCTTTTTCATATCACGAATATAGTAAGCTCACTGATTATAGTAGACAACTTTTGTAAAGTCATAAGATTAAGACTCATCTATGTTTATCAGATTTTAACGAACAAGATTGAAAGATCCACTAAGGATCGTTGGTTCGTCACGAGATCCGTTGTATTTGTATTCGACGGTATAAACATACGAGCCGGCAGGCATACCATTAAGATTGAATCTTCCATCCCAGGCAGTACCTAAACGATCTGTAACAAATACCAACTTACCGGAACGATGAAACACCTTGAAGATAAAATCACTCATTTCACAATTTGACAATGGTGCAAAGGACTCGTTTACACCATCTCCATTTGGAGAAAATGAATTTGGTATCACGGTAAAACATCTGCAAGATTCAAAATCTACTGCTATGGTAGCTGTGTTGGTTCCGCATCTGTTAGACGCAGAAACGGTATAAACACCATCTTCATTTATCGTTGTATAACATTGAGAAGATCCATTTGACCAAACGCAATCATAGTCGACATTACCTAAGCCAAGCTTGATAAACTCCTTATTGCAAACTGCGGTATCAGCAGGTAAGTTAATTACCGGAGCTTCTTCAAACTCTATTGAGGAAGAAAAAAGCTTGCTGCATGAATTTTCACTTAACTGTACCCAAAAAGGTCCGCTTGATGAGATCGAATAGGTAGGTAAAGAGGATCCATCTGGCCATTGATATGTAACATTTGAAATGCCAGACAAGTCAACAACAAAACGTTCATCATCGCAAACAAGAATTTCGGATGGAAGATTGGGATCCGGTATAACAACGGTACTAACTTCGATCTCATCAGAAACAGTACAACTTCCTTTGCTAACATCTACAGAATAAATACCATCTGTTTTCACCACCAGACTTGGTTCCGAAGACCCATCGTTCCATAAATAGGTAGCATCCAGATAGTAGGCATTCAGGAGAATGATCTCTTCTTCACAAATTTCACGATCATCTCCAAGTTCAACTACCGGAGAGAGATCTACAGATACTGTCACTATGATTGTATCCTGACTTCCATATAAATAATATTGATTGGTCGAAAGCGGAGATGCCGATAATACTGAATCATTATCAATGATAACCGACGGGTTGTTTACTTCAGCCCAGGCGTATGTTGAAGACCCACTGGCAATAAGAGTAGCAGTATCTCCCCGGCATATCGTATCATCTTTCACAAAAAGAACCTCACCTATTGAGACGATATATGGATTATCAAAAAAGTAGTAGGCAAATTCAAAGTTACTACCTGCATTGACAGTTGTATTTTGCGTTTGAGCGTCGTCATTAAAGTTTCCAATGGTGATAAATTCTTCATCTCCTTGTGCATGATAAGTTCCACTAATCAGTGTCCAACCGCTTGCATTTGTAATGATATTACTACCGTAAATCTGAGGAACTGCTGAGGAGATAGGTAATGAATTTCCATTGCCGGAGATTGCAGACTTAGAAATATGGATCCCAAGATGGTTGGAAGCGTATTTGTAATTATCAGCCAGACTAACATAAACACCAACCTCGTACAAATATCCTTTTTTCAATTTAGAACTCAGTTGAACTTGCATATACTCACGAAGGTCACCACCATAAGTTATAATTCCATAGTATGCCGGACCGTTGTAAGGATTTTGGATACCATTGCCGTTTGATGGAGTTCCTGCGATCCCACTGTTGCATGCATGCATATAATCCGGAGTACCACTGTGATTTGAAGGAACATCCCATGGCGGAGTAAGTTGATATTCTCCAAGGGAGACAGGGCAGGATACAGGACCATTTATCCCTGGAACCAGATTTATCTGCCCCGTAAGAGAGCATAAAATGAAGGAAAACAATATGGTTAAAAATGCTTTATTCAATACTGGATATACTTTTAGCCATATTAAATGTAATGAAAATATAGGTCTTGACCGAAGACAGGGAGAGGTGCTTGTTAATTAATTGAATATCATGCATTAAGACTTCTCTGCAAAAGCCTTAAAATCTTGCATAAATTGATAGGTTTGTTTTTTGAATGCACTTGGCATTAATTTAGAGAATAGCTTCATCATGAGCCCATTGAATTCAAACTCGTTTTCAGTAATATATTTTGTCTGAGATTCATTGATCGGAACAAAGTGGTTACTAACTTTATTGAGAGTTCCTTTCATTTCATAAGTCCCTGAAAATTCATGAGGGAGGTTCTTGGAAGTGATCGTTTCAATCATCTCCATTTCTCGTTTGTTGATCTTGAATATCAGCTTTGACTTAGCACCAACTTCTCCTGGAGTGCCACTGATATGCTCTACTGACTGAAGTCCCCTCATCCATTTATACATGTTGTCGGTGCTATCAAATAAGCTAACTACCTGTTCAACATTTTTATCAATGATAATTTCATTTGAGTACTTCATCGATATTTGGATTGTTTACTCTGAAAATAAGGAATTGTAGACTGAAGTTTAAAATTCAAAGCAACTTATCTCTGAGGTGTTGCTCTTCAGAAATACTGTTCCAAAGATATCATCCACAGCATATGTTGGTTCACGGTCTTTACCAAGGTCGATGTAGTTTTCAATCTCACCGTTATCCTTATCAATTTTGGCAAGCACAATAGTTTTGTCTTCTAATTGAGTAAGCACAATTTGAAAGTCCCGACCTTCACTACTTGCTTTAAAACGATTTCCGGCAGCCCTAAATGCATTAGCAGCATAGTCGCTGGCAACATTCCCAAGATCGTTGTACACATCTCCAAGTCCGCCTACAACTTCTCCTGCGATCTCATTTTCTTGTCTGGCATAAGGCTCTGCCACACCCATAACTCCTGAAACGTAATATGCCTGAGCGCTTATCAAGCTTGCTCTAATAGCTTGAGCATAGAGTAACGCTCTTTTCCATCCGGATTCTCTTGGTGCAGCATAATATTCCTGATATTTAATCTTTCCGTCAAAATCAATAAGGACAAGGTTCTGATCAGAGTTAACAAAAATGCCATTTTCTCTTAACTCGATACTTGATGGATCTTCATTCCCGGAGAATTTAATCTTTTCTGCGTTGATCTCAGATACAGTTGCTGTTTTAAGATCTACTTTTTTAACGATACCATCCTTTATATCGAATGCATAAATCAGATGATCGCTTTGAACTGTTAGTTCCGGTTTTGTTTGAATCGATTTTCCAAGGATCAATTCACCACTTTGAATGTTCAGTATATTCATTTCTTCGTTAGTGATATAGAAGATACCTTTGTCTACTTTGAAGCTACCTGCTAGCTTACCTTTGATTTTAACTGCTTTGTCAAATGTCATGATTCCAGCTATCGGATCAAGGAAGTTTAAGTAGTCGTTGTTGCTGGTATTTGTAACCACCAGGATCCCATCTTTAAGTCTGAGGTAATCATAAACGCCACCTTTTATTGCAAAACCATTTCCTTTTTTCCCCCACATTCCTTCGCCACTTTTATAATCGAGCATATTTATCCTGCTTCGGTTACCATCATCGGGTAGGATGATAAGACCGTTCTCATGAAGTACAACATGACCGACCTTCCCATTCATTTCTACCGGTTTATCCCATACCTCTTTGCCATTTGTTAACTCATAGGCTGTATAAATATTCTTGAACGATATTGTCGTATTTTCTCCTATCGTAGATTCTTGTTTTTTGGTGAAAGCCAAATAGTAGATCGAATTTTTCTTTGAAAGGAAAAACTTCAGATCGAAGTCCATATCGGCAGTCATCTCTTCAGCTACGTTTTTCATCAGAGCTCCAAAAGCCCCAAGCTTATCCAGTGAAGCTGCTTGCTTTGATGTTGCATTTTTCCAGACGACATCTCCAGTTCCGCTTTTAACCAGGTAAACGTTGAATAGATTAACAATAAGAATTTCATCATCAGTAATTTCTTCAACCGAAATGATTCGGCCGAAATCTTCTTTGAGATCCCAAAGTTTTTTGCCAGAATTCATACCAACCATTGTGATCATATCCTTTCCGTTCTGGTCTTTCCCAACGACCAGGACTCCGTTATGTCTGTATAAAAAGTACTGCCCTTTGAGTTCAGCCATTCCAGCTTTTTCAGAATCAAAGACGATCAATCCTTCAACAGGCTCGATGATATATGCACTATTGGCCTTCATAACAGAAGTAAAGGTGGAGTTCGAGATATTGCTAAATTGATCTCTTTGAATATTAGAGAGTTCATCCAGTTTCCAGTTTATACTACCATCTGCTGGTTTAATACCATAGAGTGCAGAAGTAGTTGAGACGATCAGGTCTCCTAAAGGAGTAACTTCCTGCCAAATGATCTGACCATCGACACTTGCGGTCCAACTTGAGCTTATTTGAGCATTGGATATCTGACAAGCAGATGAAAGAAGAATCAGTATTAAGATTGTTTTCATGAGGTTTTTTTCTGGATCAATATTAACGAAAATTTGCGTTAGGCATTTTAAGTAAAAGTGATAAATGACAGTTTGATAAATGCCAAATGTCATGTGATCTCTTATTTTGGATTACCATATTTGAAGTTAAGTTAGTTATTGGCAATATTAAATATGAAATATGCAAACGAAAAATGTTTATTTGTCTGACCTTCATTTTGAGCATAAAGTATGGGCGAATGAGTTAAGGTTTGTAAAAGATGAGATTTCTATTTTTGAAACTCGTTTAGAGGAAGTAGTTTCAAAAAACACCTCAAAGGAGATCTTGTCAAAATGTGAACATTATCAAAACCAATTCATCCGAGAAAAAGAAGTGATAGATGAGATAATGCATGAAATTACTAAACACGAAGATGCATTGAACGAGTTTACCGCTGATAACCCGGTTGCAGTGGATCATCAAAATTTTCGTGATCATAAGGGTGTGAGAGAGTCTATAGTAAGGTTCAGGACTATTTACAAAGAACTCAAGGACAAATTCGCCATATTTCTCTCCGAAACACTCTGATCAAAAATTTTTATATCATGAAAAATATTCTAGTACCATCCGATTTTTCGTCAGAAGCTGATAATGCTCTTAAATATGCCTGTAATCTGGCAGAGATATTTGATACGGGAATAGATCTACTTCATGTTCATGATGAGGAGATAGAGGAATTGACATCTGAAGCTAACGCTGCAGTCACATCTCGCACATCGGCAGTTTTGAAAGAAACGGATTTACAGGTTCTTGTCGATGAGTTTAAAAAAAGGAATGATAAGTTTAAAGCCATTTCTATAAATACTCATTTTTCAACAGGCAATGTAACAGATGAAGTAGTTAAAATTTGCAATGCAACTTCTATTAGTATTATAGTTATGGGTACAAAAGGAAGTGATTCTACTGACAGCGCAATTGGGAGTGTCACCAGTGAGGTTATAAAAGAAGCGGAACGCCCTGTCCTTGCAGTTCCAAAACAAGCAGGCTATAAACCGATCAAAAAAGTGGTGTATTGTATAGATTATGAAGGTTATGACAAGCCAACAATTAACTCGTTGGCATCATTTGCTGGTCATTTCGATGCTGAGATCGTTGTTGTCCATATCAACTCAGAGCCACAATATTTCGACAGTTCGAGATGGACAAACTTCCAGCGAATGGTTAATGACGCATATGATTATGAAAATATGAGATTCGAGTTTCTCAACCATGAGGATATCCTAAAAGGAATCGATGAATATATTGAGGGAAAGGATATTGATTTGATCGCTATGCTGACAAGAAACTATCATCTATTGGATCGGGTTTTTCCATCAAGTATGACCAGGAGCATGGTTTTAAAGACAAAAATTCCGTTATTAGCATTTCACGAATAATAAAGAAAGAATCATGAAAAAGATTTTATTGCCAACAGACTTTTCCGATGTCTCCATTAATGCTTATAACTATGCTTTGCATATTGCAGAGCAGTTTGAAGCAGAAGTTAGGTTGTTCTTTGTCTATTGTTATCCAATGATCGATCCTCATATGCCGCAATCTATGATACTCTCGATGGATCAGGCAGAAGAAGCAGAGGCGATGAAAAAGTTCAAAGAACACGAAGCGTTGCTACCTCACGTTGTGAGCGGCAGAAACCTCGATAAGGTGAAGGTTACACATACCCTTCGAACCGGTTTCCTTATTCAAGAGATACTTGAGCTTGCGAAGAAGGAAGAGTTCGATATGATTATAATGGGAACTCATGGGGCAAGCGGAGTTTCAGAGTATGTTCTTGGCAGTAACACAGCAGAAATAATGCAGAAAGCAGAGGTTCCAGTACTTGCGATTCCTGGGGATGCAGATTATAGCAAGATCGATAGAATAGTTTATGCAACTGATTTTGATAAATCCGACTTCAAATCGATGGGTTCTCTGTTGAAGTTGGCCAGAAAACTGGATGCTAAAGTTACTTCTCTTCATATTAAAACTGAAAAGGGGATAAATGAAGATGTGAAACTAGATGACTGGCAGGAGTACTTTTGGTCTGAAGTAAAATCCGGTATTGTTAAATTTGCCATGATAGAAGATGAGGATGTAATGCATGGATTAAATAGATACATTGAGGAAAATGATGTCGATATGATCGCTATGCTTACACACAAGAAATCATTGACTGAAAAGATCTTTAGCAGAAGTATGACAAAGAAGATGGCTTACCATTCGGAGGTGCCTATTCTCGCTTTTCATGAATAAAAGCTTTGATAAAATCTTGATAAACTTAATTTAGTATATTCCAAATAAAGCTAACTGTGAGAAGTGCATTTGATGAACACGTATCTATAAAGTATTCCCTTTATAATAGCCTATTTTTAAATCTACCATTTTCTGGTATTACTGATACCGGGAATCTGTTACCAATATTGCATAAAGTATGTGAATACGGAATTTCACAGAGCATGCAGCCTGCAGACATCCTCAAATTGTTTTTTGAGAAACATGGTTCAGACTTGAAAAGCAAGGACCAGCTTGATCTTTTGTTCCGTTTTGTTCAGTTTATCGAAAGACAAGTGGTGCTTTTCGATGCTATCGAAGACTCAAGTTTTGAAGATATACATAATTTAAAAGGAAAAGGTACAGTTCATGAGTTGTTGAAATTCAAGAATCAGGCTGCGGATAGGGAGAATCTTTTGAAATTATTGAACTCCTATATGGTAAGGATCGTACTCACCGCACATCCTACTCAATTTTATCCCGGTAATGTTCTTTCAATAATAACGGATCTCGAAGTAGCGATACGTAAGAATGACCTTCACGATATCCAGGAGTTGTTGCAACAACTGGGAAGAACAAGATTTTACAAAAGACAGAAGCCAACTCCTGAAGATGAAGCGATCTCTTTGATCTGGTATTTAGAGAATGTATTTTATGAAGCTATCGGCAAATTACTTTCCAGATTAGATGATGAGTTTTCTGATCAGTTCACAAATGCTCATTTGTTTGAAATGGGATTTTGGCCGGGAGGAGACAGGGACGGAAACCCATTTGTAGATGATGCAACCACACTCACAACAGCAAGGCTTTTGAAAGTTGCCGTTTTAAACTGCTACATCAGACATATCTTGATCTTGAAACGAAGAATCACTTTCCCGAAAGCAGATGATCTAGTCAGAACGATCGAAGAGAATTTGCAACTTGCGGTAGATGAAAAGGGAGGATATCAGAAGGCTTCAGAATTTTTAAGTGATATCTCATCGCTGAAGAAGATCCTGATCGAAGAGAATTCCTCGCTTTACTTAGACAAAGTGAAAGACCTGGAAAGAAGAGTGAAAAATTTTGGATTTTATTTTGCGACTATCGATTTGAGACAGGATAGCAGAGTACACCATGATGTGGTTTGCGATATTGTTGATGCTTTTGGTGAGAATAAGGAAGAGTATGGCAAGGCTTCTTTTGAAAATAAACTTGCATTGCTACAGAAATTAGAGACACAAAACGTGGATATTAATTTTCTCGATGAAATCAGCAGCAGAACTATCAAGTCGATAGAAGCGATGATCAATATTCAAGAAAGCAATGGAGAGTATGGCTGCAACAGATATATTATCAGCAATACTCAAAGCGCAGATAATCTCATCGAGTTGCAATTTATGATTCGACTCGTTTTCAAGAATCGGGACACCACTGTCGATCTGGTTCCTTTGTTTGAAACCATCGATGACCTTGAGGCCGCTCCGGCCATCATGCAAAAATTATATTCTTGTGATCATTACAGAAAGCAGCTAGAAGAAAGAGGATCGAAGCAAACGATCATGCTCGGCTTTTCTGATGGTACCAAAGACGGAGGCTATCTTACGGCTAACTGGGCTATTTTAACAGCGAAAGAAGGACTAAGTAAAGTAGCGAAAGACAACGGAGTAGAGCTTGTGTTCTTCGATGGCAGAGGCGGACCTCCAGCTCGTGGTGGCGGGAAAACTCATGCCTTCTATGCTTCATTGCCGGAAACAATTCAGAATAATGGCATTCACCTCACGATCCAGGGTCAGACGATCTCATCAAATTTCGGAACAATCGATGCAGCAAAGTATAACCTTGAGCAACTGTTGACAGCCGGACTAAGCAACTTTACCGATGGAATTAAAGAAGAAGCCTGGGATGAAGAAAACCGACAAATATTATCAAAACTAAGCGAGGTCTCATACGATGCCTATATGGCATTGCGAAAGGATGAAAACTTTCTCGATTATCTAGCAGAGATCACGGTTTTGAGGTTTTATGGTCAGACCAATATTGGGAGCAGGCCAAGCAAGCGATCTGCAGATTCCGGTTTGAGTCTGGAGAATTTAAGGGCGATACCATATGTAGGCTCCTGGAGTCAGATGAAACAGAATGTACCCGGTTATTATGGTGTTGGTCTTGCCATACAAAAGTTAATTGAAGAAGGAGAAAAGGAAAGATTGGAGAGGCTCTATAATGAAAATGAATTTTTCAAAGCACTGATGGCAAATTCCATGCAATCTCTGGCAAAGACAAACTTTACATTAACAAACTATCTCGAGCACCATCCTCGCTTTGGCGATTTTTGGAAAAGAATACAAGCAGAATACGAAAGGAGCGTCAGCAATCTTTTAGAGATCACAGGAATGGAAAGCCTAATGTCTGACACACCTGATGGAAAGAGCTCGATCCTTTTCAGGCAGCTTATCATTCAACCTTTGTTGGTCATTCAGCAAACTGCAATGATGAAACTTCAAAACCCTGATCTAACGGAAAAAGAAAAAGAGATCTGGCAGAAATTAGTGATCCGCTGCTTCTTTGGCAATATCAATGCAACTAGAAACGCAGCCTGATATCTACTTGAAAGCATTTATCCCTGTTACATCCATACCTGTAATGAGGAGATGAATGTCATGAGTTCCTTCATAAGTAACAACCGATTCGAGGTTCATCATATGTCTCATGATCGAGTACTCACCGGTGATACCCATTCCGCCGAGCATTTGTCTCGCTTCACGTGCAATTTTCAGAGCGATCTCTACATTATTCCTTTTGGCCATGGAGATCTGAGCAGGAGTGGCGCGGTCCTCATTTTTGAGCACACCTAATCTCCAGCAAAGCAGCTGTGCTTTGGTGATCTCGGTGATCATCTCTGCGAGTTTTTTCTGCTGAAGCTGAAACCCGCCGATCGGTTTACCAAATTGTTCACGCTCCAAAGAGTAGCGGAGAGCGGTGTCATAACAATCTAAAGCTACACCAAGTGCACCCCAGGCAATACCGTATCGAGCAGAAGACAGACAAGTAAGCGGACCTTTAAGCCCTTTTATCTCCGGGAAGAGATTGCTTTTCGGGACTTTTACATTATCGAAAACAAGCTCACCTGTTGCCGAAGCTCTTAAAGACCATTTATTGTGAGTTTCAGGAGTGGAGAAACCATCCATACCACGCTCGACGATAAGACCACGGATGTCGCCATTGTCATCTTTAGCCCAAACGACTGCGATGTCTGCAAATGGGGAGTTTGAGATCCACATTTTAGAACCGTTAAGAACCACATGGTCTCCCGCATCGGTAAAATGAGATTCCATATCGGCAGGGTTAGAACCATGATTTGGTTCTGTAAGACCGAAACAACCCATAAATTCGCCAGTTGCTAATTTTGGTAAGTATTTTCTTTTTTGTTCCTCTGAACCGAACTTATAGATTGGATACATGACGAGAGAACCCTGTACTGATGCAGTAGATCGGATCCCGGAGTCACATCGTTCCACTTCCTGCATGATGATACCATAGGAGATCTGGTCGAGACCTTGTCCGCCGTATTCCTGAGGAATGGTAGGACCGAAAGCTCCAATCTCTCCTAAACCCTTAATAAGTTGACTTGGGAATTCAGCATTTTGAGCATATTCTTCTATGATCGGGCTCACATCTTTCTTTATCCATGCTCGCACAGAATCTCGTATGAGTTTATGCTCATCTGTAAGTAATTCATCTACCTGATAGTAATCGTGGAACTGGTATTTATCTGCCATTTTTAAACTTTGATTTCGGCGGCAAAGATAATCTATAATGCTTTAGATGCGAAGAAAAGGAGGATTGAGAGCAAATTTGAAATTGAGGAAATGAGTCGTTGAGGAATTGAGATTTGAAACTTGAAAAATTGAACTTGAAAAAAAAGCCCCAACAAAGTTGGAGCTTTTTTAGAGGTTGCGAGCGGATTCGAACCGCTGTACGAGGTTTTGCAGACCTCTGCCTAGCCACTCGGCCACGCAACCTTTTAGTTAAGGAGAATCAAAAATAAGAAAATTTAATCCTCCAATTCAACATAAACTGATTCTACGGTTCCTTTTAACGGAGGATTCAATTTACTAAGTCTAACCTTAATGTGATCAACCTTATATGCACCCTTAATCTTGTCGAGAACCCTTCTGGCAACATTCTCGATCAGATTTGAATGCACTTCCATTTCCGTTTTGACGAGTTTATAAACATCTTCATAATTCAGGGTATCGCTAAGATGATCGGAAACTTCAGCTTTAGAAGTATCTCTTTCAATATAAATATCTACAATGTACTGTCCGCCAAGTACTTTCTCTTCCTTATAATAGCCATGATGTCCGTAAAACTGTAATCCTTCTATTGCGATCAAACCCATATCAAATCCTTTTTAGAGGGGTGTGAATATAGTTATTCCTTCAATCATAAATTACAGCTTGTGGATTAAAATTTTTTTGTTTGGAATTCAATATGGATTGGTGTGGACAACTCGGCACAAGTATTTGTGCTGAGTTTCGTTATCTTAAACATAAGATTAAAGACACATAAAACCTAAAATCTATGCAGGGCATGATAAAAGTGAAGTGTTGGTTAAGTGTTTAAATCAGGTGAATAATTCGGATTGAATATCTTCAGTTTGGCAGGTTGAATTCATCTATTTTTACTGTCCTTTAATAACCCAATTCAATTGAATTTCCATGGCAGAGTCTTCTGATTATATAGGAAGAGCGAATAAATTACTTCGTAATAAAGCACCCAACAAGTCTTCTGATCTTGGGAGTTATACTTTCGGTAAACTTCCACCGCAAGCAAAAGATCTGGAGGAAGCAGTTTTAGGTGCCATTATGATCGAACGAGATGCGCTTGATGTTGCTGTTGAGATCCTTAAACCCGAGTCTTTCTATATCGAAACACATCAGAAGATCTATCGTTCGATCATTCAGTTGTTTCAGAAAAATGAAGCCGTAGATATCTTAACGGTTACTGAACAACTCAAGAAGAACGGAGAGTTAGATGATGTGGGTGGTCCTTTCTTTGTAACGGATCTCACAAACAGAGTTGCTTCAGGTGCAAATGTGGAGTACCATGCCCGGATCGTTGAGCAGAAGTTTATTCAACGAGAATTGATCAGCATCTCAAGCAAGATCATCAAAGATGCCTATGAAGACACGACCGACGTCTTCGACTTGCTCGATGAAGCGGAAAAAAATCTGTTTTCAATAGCGGAAACGCATATAAAGAAAAATGGTGAAGAGATCAATGTTCTTGTAACCAAAGCCATTAAGGAGATCGGCGAACGTATGGATCAGGAAGGGAAACTTATAGGTGTGCCTAGTGGTTTTATCGAACTTGACAGGGTAACCGGTGGCTGGCAGAAATCTGATCTGATCATTATTGCAGCAAGACCGGGTATGGGTAAGACGGCATTTACCTTGGCTTTAGCGAGAAACGCATCTATAGACCATAAAAAACCGATCGCTGTCTTCTCTTTAGAGATGAGCTCGAATCAGTTGGTCCAACGACTTCTTTCGATGGAAGCAGAACTCGCCAGCGAAAAATTGAGAAAAGGAAACCTTGAAAGATATGAGTTTCAGCAGTTAACATCAAAGGTTGAAAATCTTAAGGATTCCAATCTGTTTATCGATGATACTCCTGCGATCAATATTTTTGAATTGCGGGCAAAGTGTAGAAGGTTGAAGAGTAAGTACGATATACAGATGGTCGTGATCGATTACCTTCAGTTAATGTCGGGAGGCTCGGAAGGCAAAGGTGGAGGAAACAGAGAGCAGGAGATCAGTCAGATCTCACGTTCTTTAAAAAGTATAGCCAAGGAGCTCGATATTCCGGTGATCGCATTATCTCAGCTTAACCGATCGGTTGAAACCCGGGGAGGAGCAAAGCGACCTATGCTCTCGGATCTTAGGGAATCCGGAGCGATCGAGCAGGATGCCGATCTTGTGATATTCCTTTATAGACCCGAATACTATGGTTTCACCGAAGATGAAGAAAACAATGATGTGAGAGGAATTGCGGAGGTTATTATTGCCAAACACAGAAATGGAGCATTGAGAACCGTGAAGGCGCGCTTTGTCGATAAATTTGCCAAGTTTGTAAATCTCGAATCAGAATATGCACCTGTAGGGGAGTCTGATGCTTTCTCAGATCCAAAAGCAGGTATCATTACAAGAGGTTCCAGATTAAACGAAATGGAAGATTTTAATTTACCGGGCGATAATGATCCCGATGATACTCCTTTTTAGATCTTACTTTGGAGTGGTTTTGACAATGTAGATCGTTGCTATCGCAAATATCAGATTAGGAATCCAAACACTTACTATTGCCGGAAGATCAGCATTCAATGTAAAGGTGATAGAAAATTTTGTAACGATCTCATAAAGCGCAGACAGTGCAATTCCCAAAACCAAATGCCAACCTCTTCCACCACGAACCTTCCTGGAGGCAATGCCCGCACCCATTATGGATAAGATAAAAATACTGAATGCTGCCGAAGTTCTCTGGTATTTCTCAATCAACAAATATCCGATCTTGTCTGCTCCCGATACTTTTATTTCTGCGATATATTCGTTCAGTTCCGGTGTTGTCATTTCTTCTTTGACACTGTTGCGGCGTATAAATTCTTTAGGCGGAATATCCACTTTCATTTTCTTTACTTTGCCGTTTTTTACAACCTCATACTCCTCTTTATATGTTCTCTCGACATAGGATTCTAATTGCCATGTCTTTTCTTCCGGAAGCCATTTTATGCGATTTGCCCTGAGTTTGTATTTGAGTTCACCATCCACAAATTCTTCATAAGAGAATTTTGTTCCCGTGCTATCTCGTCCGCTAAACCTTTCGAGATAAACAAAAACCCCGGGCTTTAACTGGCGGTGTATATCGTGCGAGTATCTGGTTCTTGATTTATGTATCACCACATCCTCGTAAGCTAGTCTTTTTTTATCCGCTTTAGGAACCAGGTAATGATTCCCTACAAATTGAAGTGTGAAGATTATAAAAGCGCCTAAAACATAAGGATAGAGAAATCGATAATAGCTCACACCGCTTCCAAGGATCGAGATCACTTCAGATTTATAGGCCAGCTTAGAAGTGAAGAAAATCACAGAAACCAAAACAAAGAACGGACCTAGTGTGGCAGCCATGTAAGGGATGAAAGCTGTATAGTAATCGACGATCTCTAGAAAAGAAGAACCAGCCCTGATAAAATTGTCTACTTTCTCTGAAATATCGATCACAACAGTAACTGCCATTACAAGAGACATGATATAGAAGAAGCTGCCCAGAAACTTTTTGAGAATGTATATGTCAATCTTTTTCATCATAGGCGCTTAGCGAGCGTTTCGACCATTGTATTCTTCCAGCTATTAAAAGAATTGTCTATGATTTTATTGCGCGCTGTGTTCACAAGCCAAAGATACAATGAGAGATTATTGATACTGCATATTTGCGCTCCAAGAATTTCCTTTGACATGATCAGGTGCCGTAGATAAGCTTTGGAGTGTTGCCTGCTTGTTAAAGCAGGACTGAATTCATCAATGGGAGAAAAATCCTCTTTCCACTTTTCATTCCTGATATTAATGATGCCTTGTGTGGTGAACAGCATACCATTTCTGGCATTTCGGGTTGGCATCACGCAATCGAACATATCAATACCAAGTGCGATACAGTTTAATAAGTTTGCCGGAGTTCCAACTCCCATGAGGTATCTTGGTTTCTGTTTCGGGAGGAATTCGCAGACATGAGCTGTCATTTCATATAAGTCCTCTTCTGGCTCACCAACAGATAATCCACCTATTGCATTGCCATCACGATCAAGTGATGCTGTATATTCTGCGGAAGCCTTTCTCAAATCCTTGTAAACGCTACCCTGAACGATAGGGAATAATGTCTGATCATAATCGTAAAGCGATGCAGTTTGATCAAAATGATCACAACAACACCTCGACCAGCGATGTGTTAATTCCATCGAGTTTTTAGCGTAATCGTATTCGCACGGATAAGGGGTACACTCATCGAGCACCATAATAATATCTGCACCGATCTTTCTTTGAACATCGATATTCGACTCCGGAGTGAAATAGTGCATACTTCCATCGATATGAGATTTAAAATGGACCCCATTTTCATCGAGTTTTCTATTCTCTGCTAATGAGTAAACCTGATATCCGCCACTATCGGTAAGCAAGGGTTTTTTCCAATCTATAAATCGATGTAGCCCTTCCGCTTTCTGGATAATATCAGTTCCAGGCCGTAGATAGAGGTGGTATGTATTGCCAAGAATGATCTGAGCTTTCACCGGGTCCAGCAATTCAGAGAAATGAACCGCTTTAACTGTACCGGCAGTACCCACAGGCATAAAAATAGGAGTTTCGATCACGCCATGATCTGTTGTGATCTTTGCAGCCCTGGCAGAAGAGTGTTGGTCCTTATGTTGGAGTTCAAAGTTCAATTAAAAGTATCTTTGGTGCTCAAGGGAGCGAAATTACTCGAAATTTGGAAATAGCCTTCACATTGGTATATCTTCTATCTGCATTTTTGCAAATAGCTTATCATTTACTCTTGTTTAGAAAGCTGAGGAAGTACGATCCAGCCTCTTCTGAGGTGATCGAAAGTTATCCTAAAGTAAGCGTAATCATCTGTGCGAGAGATGAAGAGGAAAACCTAAAATGTAATTTACCACATATCATAGCCCAGGATTATCCTGTATTTGAAATTATTGTTGTGAATGATCATTCTGTAGATGGGAGTGAAAGAATATTGCAGAAATTTCAAAAAGAGCACCAACATTTTAAATATCTAAACGTAAAAGGTAAGAACAAAGGGTGGCAGGGTAAGAAGAAAGCTTTAGCTCTTGGGATCGGATTCTCACAACACGACTTGCTAATAATGACTGATGCAGACACACGCCCTCAAAGTGATCAATGGATCAGGCAAATGACCAATCAGTTTAAAAATACCACAGAAATAGTACTCGGTTTCAGTCCGTATAAGCGCCTTTCAGGCATTCTGAATGCATTTATCCGTTACGAAACATTTCAAACTGCATTACAATATTTGTCTTATGCTCTTGCTGGCTTACCATATATGGGAGTTGGTCGAAATTTATCCTATAGGAAATCGTTGTTTACAAGGAATAACGGATTTGAAGATCATAAAACTATTTCCGGAGATGATGATCTGTTTGTCAATGCAAACAGCAATACACACAATACAAGAATCTGTATAGATGAGAGTGCATTCATGTATAGTATGCCAGAGACTAGTTGGACAGGGTGGTTGAAGCAGAAGTACAGGCATTTATCGACCGGTTTTCAATACAAAGCTGTTCATAAATTACTATTAGGTGGATATATAGGTTCTCAAATAATGTTCTACCTTTCATTAATTGTACTTTTAATAGTAGGGATTCCGTTATGGATAGTCGCAGCAATTTACTTGCTCAGGCTTGTTGTAATGATGTATAACTACAATGAGGTGATGAAAAAGCTCGACTCAAGTGATTTGATCAAGTATGTACCGATTTTAGATGTATTTTATACATTCTATTATATAGTTTTTATACCGAAGTTACTTTTTAAACCTAATCTAACAACGTGGAAGTAAAAAAAGGAAAGTTTTCTCCTCGCGCTCAGGAGGACTATAAGCTAGTAAAGAAAGCAGTAGAAGAAAACAATCAACAAGCCTTTGAGGAGTTGATGAAGCGTTACCGTGACTCTATTTATTATATGGTCCTTAAGATGGTTCATAATAGAGACGATGCTGATGATCTTACTATGGAGGCATTTGGAAAAGCATTCAATAACCTGCATAAATATTCTCCTGAGTTTGCCTTTAGTACATGGCTATTTAAGATCGCCATCAATAATTGCATCGACTTTATTAGAAAAAAGAAGCTGGAAACTACTTCCCTAGATAATCCATACGAAACAGATAAGGGAGATGAAGTGCATATTTCGGTGAAAGATAAGTCACTCGATCCGGAACAAACTTTCATAAAAGAGCAGCGTAAAGATCTAATGAGACTTGTGACAGAAAAACTTTCTGACAAATACAGAAGGTTGATCGAGCTTAGATATTTCGAGGAATATAGCTATGATGAGATCGCAACAGAGTTAGATCTTCCGCTTGGTACAGTCAAGGCTCAGCTTTTCAGAGCAAAGGAACTACTCTTTACAATGATGAAGAACCAGAATATTAAAAGTAGGTTCTAAAATTCATTTCGCTACTTCCATACTGCCAGGTTCAAATTGATAACTTTGCTTTGTGCAAATTATCAATAAATATTTCCCGGATCTTAGCAATCAGCAAATTTCACAGTTTACTCAGCTACTCAGTTTATATCCTGAGTGGAATGAGAAGATCAATGTTATCTCAAGAAAGGATATAGATAATTTAGAAGTACATCATATTTTACATTCCCTTGCAATCGCGAGATTCTTGAAGTTTGAAAAAAGCACTATGGTACTTGACGTTGGCACAGGAGGTGGCTTCCCAGGCATACCATTGGCGATCTTTTTTCCTGAGACAAAATTTCATTTAATTGATTCCATCGGCAAAAAGATCCGTGTGGTTGAGAACATTGCTGATTCGATCGGTTTGAGAAACGTAAAAGCTGAACATACTAACGTGATATTGCTTACAGGGCGCTATGACTATATTGTTTCCAGAGCGGTAAAGCCAATTGCACAAATGAAGAGCTGGAACTCGCGATTGCTAAAGAAAAATGGTCAGATGGTTTTCTTAAAAGGCGGAGATCTTAGATCTGAAATTGAGGAGGCAAAGGTTAACTGCCAATTGCATGAGTTATCTGATTTATTTGATGAAGAGTTCTTTCTCACAAAAAAGTTACTCATCTGCTAGAAAAAGCACATCTTATTCTATGGAAATAGTTTAACTTTCTTTTATGGAAACATTAAGAACCCTAACTGAACGGATCTCAATTAACAACCTCGATCACCCTGTTCCCTCGGATGATGAACTCGAAACGGTTTATCAGGCAGCTTTGAGAGCACCTGATCACGGCCGGCTTACGCCTTGGCTGTTTATAACTGTAAGGCCTGAAGAACGAGAATTGTTGGGTAAGATCTTCAGAGAATCTTTAGAAACTGTCGATAGTGGCGTTACTAAAGGTGAGTTAGAGAAATGGGAGAATAAACCCATGAAGGCTCCAATGATCATTATATCCATTGCACGAATTAAGGATCATCCAACAATACCGGCAAGTGACATGGTTTTATCAGCAGCAGCAGCAACTCAGAATATGTCCCTTGCTCTTTTTGATATGGGCTATAGCACTTATTGGAGAACGGGAGAAATGAGGGATAATGATGCATTAAAAAAAGTTCTGGGTTTACAAAAAAGGGATGTGATAGTTGGTTTTCTCTACATTGGGACACCTCAGGATTCTTATAAAACCATTCCTGATAGAGAATCAGAAGATTATTTTGTTTCCCTTAGCGAAGTGCTCTATAAATGATCAACTGTTTAAATTGGACAGTCTTTCGATCAGATCATCAGCTTTAGAGTCCCCTTCACCCAGTAACTTCAGATACGTCTCCAATGCTTTTATTGCAGATGGTATGTCAT
>JABDMM010000024.1 GCA_013001465.1 Chitinophagales bacterium
GCTAAGTAGATAAGCCAATTAGAATTTTTTAAAATTGGCCTTGGTGGTTTTACCTTCCACAGATAATTATACCTCAAACCTGAGCCAGGTGCATAGACTCTAAAAGTGTAGGATACTCCAATCCTTTGAAACCCGGTATTACTATATCAGCAAAGTCGGCCAAATTCTCTCCGCCAACACCCACAGCCACAAATGTTCCGGCTTTTGCCGCCATTAACCCTTTTTCGGAATCTTCAAAGACTATTGTTTCTTGAGGTAAAGTTCCCATTAATTCCGCTCCCCTAAGAAATACTTCAGGATCTGGCTTGCTCTTCTTTACCCCTTCACCATCTACGATTACTTCGAAAGCGTCTATTAAACCGATTCTTTTGAGTATCGTTCTGGCATTTTTGCTTGCCGAACCAATGGCAATTTTAATGTGCCGATCTTTCAGCTGAGCTAAAAATTCAGAGACACCAGGCAAGATCTCTGATCCATCCATGTTTTCAACCAATTGTAGATACCATGAATTCTTTGTGGCACAATATTTCTTTTTGTCTTTCTCACTGATTTGAACGCCTGCCAAATCTAGAAGCCGTTCAAGGGATTCAGTACGACTCACGCCTTTCAGCTTTTCATTCTCTTCCTCGGTAAATTCATATTCTAAGTGCCAGGCCAATCTCCTCCAGGCTTGATAGTGGTACTTGGCGGTATCTACGATCACCCCATCCAGGTCAAAAATGCAAGCTCTGATCATATAAGGTACGCTTGTGAGTTACTAGAATTATAAAAAATGGGGGTCCAATCCCCGGGAATGCACGAAAGTATAATATTCCGTGAAATAATTAAACACAGACATGAAGACAAATAATATTCTTTAAGAACGAATGAGAAAGAATTATCTCCTTTTCCTGGCGCCTGCTTTTCTGGCACTAATAAAATGCATTATTTCAGTGTCCAATCTTCTGCATTGCTCCGGATCAAGGACATCTCTTAGATGTCCTATAAGGTTTTTTACAAATTGTCTTGCCTGAACTCCAAAATGGTTGGATAAGTGATTTTTTATGAATTGCAAATAGATTTGTTCTACGCGCTCAGGGAGATATGCCGCCAATTCACGGTCAAACTTTTTAAGGATTTCTAGATGATCGGTCTTTTCTATCAGATCAGCAGCCTTTTCATATTGCCGAAATGAGCACAAGACCTCTAAATAAGAAGTCATATTACTCCCAGTAACGTCTATGTTCGTGAGGTCGACAAATTCCGCAAAACTGAGTTTTGTCTCATCGGCCAGCCATTGCACAAAGAACCGGTTTTTGAACAGATCAAAATAGTACAATACACGGTCGATTTCATCCTGGTCAAGTTGGCTTCCATTCATGTGTTTGAGCACCTGGCTGGCCAAAGGATAGTTGAGTGGATAGATCATAAAGATTCTATTCAGTGTCAAAACGGATTCAGGAAGGTCCAGGAAATCAATGAGAATATGAACTACTCTGTAAACTTCCTGATTTGAGAGTTTGCGGATTGCCTCATCTCGAAAATTGCTTTCAAGCAAGAGTATTTCAATGGACAACATGAAGTAATAGGTAGTGAAGTCCTTCACTGGAGGACTGAGGAATTGTTGGTTGACCTGAAGCAGTTTTTGGCGATCATCTATACTTTTATAAACACGTATCCAAAGCTCTTTTTCCATTTTAGAATGTAGAGTAATATAAGATGACGAGAGTAGGTTCAAGAGTTCCGAGGCAGCAGACAACCTAAATTCCGGGGCCTCTATCATCGATAGAATCTCTAAAAAATTCTTCAATAACATTTCGTGGTTATCAATGAATTTTTCATGCGAAGGAGCATGATTATATTTTATATAAAAGGATTTTTTCAAAAGTTGGAAAATGAGTTTGTAGGCTTCGATTAAATCATTTTGCTGAACATAGGATTTTAATTGATCCATCAGCTCCCCAGTAATTTTTATGAACACAGCAATTTTTCGAGCGGGTGCACTGATTTGTCTCTGTGTTACTACTGGGAAAAGGCTTTCGATGAATTGATCTTTCTCATCGCGACTTTTTTTATCGTAAAACCTGGCCTGAATTCTTAGCTTGAACCAGTAATCGGATCTTGCGTGATCTCTAACAAATTCCTTGAGTTGATCGCTGCCGATGCCCGACAAAAACGATTTGAACGATCGACTGCTTTCCCTCTTTTTAGTTTTGGTTACCTCATCGCCTGTAGCACTCTTGTACTTCCGTACATGGATGATACTGGCAGCGACATGAGAACAAAAATCTTCCTGGAGAAAGGTCATACAATTACATGTATAATCATCAATGCGATCACCTCTAAGGAAGAGTTCTGTATGAAAATGATAAGGTTTGTCTTGTACTGTTAATTCCCACTTCTTACTAGTTGGGTTAAACTTGCCATTAAGTGCGTTGGCTTCAATTAGGGCTTCTACCTCAAGAATTATGTCTTCTTCAAATTCAGACTCGATAAATGTGATATTTTTTCCTTTCAACATAATCTTGTCCGATTGTACATGAATGAGTTATGGCTATTTTTTGCTACATTAAGCCTTGGCTACCTAAAAACCTGTTAAGTTAAAAAAATGCAGTATAGTGAAGCGAATTATTTTTGTTAGACATGCCAAATCCAGTTGGTCAAATATGGATCTTGCAGACCATGATCGCCCTTTAAATAAACGGGGAAAGCGCGATTCTCCGATTATGGCCAAAAAGTTGGCAGAAGACGTTAAACATATTGACCTGTGGTTAATCAGTACTGCTAAAAGAGCCAGAAAAACAGCTAAGGCTTTTCAGAAATTGATCGCGGCTAATGAAACCAAACTCGAACCGAGGATTTATCATGCACATACATCAGAGCTTATTCAGTTAATTCATGAGCAAGACGATGTTCACTCATCATGTATTTTTTTTGGCCATAATCCAGCTTTCACTTATTTACACAATGAATTTGCAGCACACCTGCTTGATAACCTCCCAACATGTGGCATTTTTATATTGTCAAGTAAGGCTTTGAAGTGGAAAGATGTCGACAAGTCAAACACATCGGTCGAAACTCTGTTGTACCCAAAAATGTTTCTAAACTCGGGTACTTTGTCTTTTTGATACATATGCCTTTGTCTCAATTTAATAAAAGGAATTTAGCCGACTGGTCACTGATTTTTATTTTGACAGTGCTAACATGCCTATCATGCAAAGACGAGGAGGCTATTTTATTTGAAGAAGATAAAATGGTAGAGATCATGGCTGATCTTAATT
>JABDMM010000143.1 GCA_013001465.1 Chitinophagales bacterium
GGCATCGAAAAGCGAATTCATAGCAGCGACGACATCTCGTGCTACTCCAATATGCGACATCGCATCTGATCGGTTTGGTGTGAGTCCGATCTCAAAAACAACATCTTTTTCAATATCGAAATATTCCACAGCAAGCTGACCGGTAACGGCATCTCCATTAAGAACCATGATCCCATCGTGTTCGTGACCTAAGCCAATTTCATCTTCGGCACAGATCATTCCGAAAGACTCTTCACCGCGGATCTTTGCTTTTCTGATCTTAAAAGGCTCACCATCGATGGGGTGAATTGTCGAACCCACAGGAGCAACGATCACTTTTTGACCGGCAGCGACATTTGGCGCACCGCAAACGATCTGTAGATCTTCATCACCTCCGATAGAAGTTTTTGTAATAACCAGTTTATCGGCGTTCGGGTGCTTTTCGACCGATATAACTTCACCGATGACCAGATCTTTCAAGCCACCTTTGACAGATTCGAATTGCTCGATCTCTTCAACTTCAAGCCCTGTATTCGTTAGGATATCAGCCAAATGCTCCGGAGGCAGATCGATGTTGACATAATTCTTAAGCCAGTTATAGGATATTTTCATGCTGAATAATAAATGAAAATCAAAGGTAGAAAGATTTCTGCTGCTAAGCCTTAGAAATCGGCGTGAACTGCATGGTAGATCTCTTTATCGACATCATTTTTGTGTACGAACGCGAAGATCTCCATGTTTGCAATGTTCCAATCATCACCGAAGTCGTCAAAAAGGAACTCTTTAACGAACTCTCTTCCTGCATTTTTGTCCGGACTAATGAGTTGATTGCCTCTGGTTTCGGTAACAAATGCACGGAAGACTTCATCGTGAACATAGAAAGTATCGATATCAGGTCCATCGAGCTGTGGAGCGATGATCCCGTTTTCGATAAGCATTATCGAGACCTTGTTGTCTTCTGAGACGGCTTCAGTATAATGTAATCTTACATTAACTATAAGTTCTTTGCTTACCGGATCAAAATCTGTATTGACGTGGATGTTAACCGGTGTTGGATGGTTATCCAATTGCTCCTGAACAAAAGCTGACCATTTTTGAAGCAAGTGAACCAGGGCAGTTTCTCCGGGAAAAAGTTTTCTGTCGATAGCTGCTGCGGGTTTAGCCGGAGCAGGTCCAAGAAAAATGTCCATTGCTTGTGCTTCATCCGAACCCATATCCACTGGACTAAAAGGGTAGGGGTCATCCAGGAAATTACTGTGATATGAAACGAACAGAAATCGGTTTCCCCAAACATCGTGGATCTCTTTCGCTTTTTCGTGACCTTGCGGACAATTGGTACAGCGAACACCTGTAAATTCTTCCACAAGCGTATTCCTGGTTTGAGGGCTCTCGATAGTAGCTACAGTGTAGGTTGTATCTACCAGAACGACCTTGTCCTTAAGTACAATATTTGGACCAGACTCTTCGCAAGCTGCGAATAACAAAGCCAGAATTGGGATCAGTAATAATAATTTTCCTTTCATTTTAGAATGTTGAATTTACACTAAACTTGGCTCCACTAAATGCAGGCTCAAAACGACATACGCCGCCGGTGCATACTATACCTTCGACTTGCCTAACAAAACTAAGGGTAAAACGATTCGCTTTGTGTGTATAGCTTGTAAATAAAGAGTAAAAATGTAGTTTTTCATCAGGGCGATCATCTCTGGCCAGATTTGGATTGAAGTTCCACATATCGGAAACGGATATCGACCACTTAGGTGCAATGGAAAACTCAATAAATCCATAAAGCCACTCACCGAAATCTTTCTTTACATTCTGGTATTGTGCCTGAATTTTGAGCGATTTCTTTCTATCGATCCGGTAAACTACTTCTGCAAATGGAGTATATGAAACTACATCGGTTACGCCTTCTCCCAAATAGATCTCTTCATTGTAGACCGCATATTGGAAGCCGATGGTAGGTTTTACTTTCTTCCATTTTTTGATCTGAAAATCTACATAGGCTTCTCTAAAGAATAGTTCGGCTTCATCTTCTTCTCCTGCATGATCTTCAAATTTAAAGTCACGAACTTCAGAGAGGCTGATATCTATGGAATATCCTTTAACCGGGGTTGTAGTGACATCGATCGAATAAGCGATCTCTTCAAGATCGAGAGACGGTGCAAAATATCTTGCAGGAAGGGTTAAAGAATTTTGCCGGGAAACCGGAGGAATAAAATTCAACACGCCATCGAACAGAGATTCATTTGGAGAAGTTCTCATAACGAAATTCTCTGTACGCTTAAACTGACCTGTAATCCCGAATCCTTTTTTACTGTAAGTTAAGGTGGTATATACCACATGACCATCTGTATTTATTAAAGTTGCTCCATCTTCGCCTACAATTGCTTCTTCGGTTTTGTAAGCACCTTCAATATACCAGCTGAAGTTTTTGAAGTTTAATGTATTGTAAACTCCAAACGAATAAACGTTGTATTTAGGGATAAATCGGCTTGCTTCCGGTTGCGATTCCAACGTGGAGACCATAAAGTCCATCGACTCCTGATCGATCGTTCTGTTTAAGATCGAGAAACCCGGAACAGTTTGAACATTTTCATTTAATTCGATAAAACCATCGATGTTTAAGCCTAGAATGAGGGGTTTTCTCAAGTCGAATTTATTTTTTTGTACTCCACCAAAACCTTTTAAACGCCAGTTCTCGTTGAGGTCATATTCGAGATGTAAACCCAGCAATGGATTGTCAATAGCCAGAGCTCTTTCTTCATATGATCTGAAAATCATTCCGCTTCCAAATTGATCATAGAAGTAACCACCTGTAACTTTCAGATCATTAATTTGCTTCTTGAGATACCAGCTACCAATGCCTTGACCGGAAAAAGGTATACCAGGTTGGGGTAGATTTGAATTGACAAACAGATCCAGTCTTAAACCTGCTTCAAACTGAAAATCCGGATTCGTATAGTTGAGTTGTAACCAGCCGTCGATAGAACTTTTGAGATTTTCGTAATGAGGAGTTCCAACTGCTCCAATTGCTGAATCCTTCACGTAAAAGTCGGTTCTCAGATCAAGATCACCAGAAAAGTAACCGCTTTGCGCGACTGTGGGACATGTAAAACAAGTTATAGTAATCGCTAATATTATTATAGATCTCATAAGGAGTTTGCTAAATAGAAGTCCAGTGGTTAATTTTAAACGCTTATATCAACAAATTTAGGCCAAAATATAAATTTAATAGCTGAATATCATAAAATGGTATAATGCTTGCTTACTTGAAATAAAATTAGATAATGAATAAATTAATTACACTTCTTGCTGTTGTTTGGATAATCACATCAGCATTTGCTACTATTGAGCTCAATTCATATTCAGCTAAAACTTTACCTGATATCACCATTCAGGATCTGGAAGGCAACAAGGTCAATATTTCAGATCATGGAAAGAACGGAAAGATCACGGTTATAAACTTCTGGGCAACATGGTGCGGACCTTGTAAAAAAGAACTAAGCAATATCAATGAGTTATTTGCGGATTGGCAGGAAAGGTATGATATGGAGTTCCTCGCAATATCAATCGACGATGCCAGAAACACTGCGAAGGTAAAGTCATATGCCAATGGTCAGGGATGGGAATTTGATGTGCTTCTGGATATGAATCAAGACCTTAAAAGAGCAATGAACTTTCAAACTCCGCCACATACGGTTCTCGTAGATCAATCAGGAAATATTGTATTCACACATACCGGTTATAAGGAAGGTGATGAATATATACTTGAAGAGGAGATCGCTGCCCTTAGCGACTAACTATTTTATAGTTTTTCGAAACGAATAGTTCTTACGAAACCACTAGCTTCGTCACTTACCTGAAGGAAGTAATACCCTTTAGGAAGATCAGCGACATTTATTGTTGAGGTGACATAAGAAGGATCAATATTCATTGAACTTCCTAATAGATCGAATATCTGGATCTTGGGAGATCTTAAATTCTCCAGACCGTCGATACTAAATTGGTCTTTTACAGGGTTAGGCTTGATATTGATCTCAATATCATTGACACTGTGAATACCCACCGGATAAGCAGCAGCCTTATAATAGCTTGTTTGAAGTGTATTTGCACTATCGCCTTCTATAAACGTATACATTTCGATAAAGCCATTGCCACTGATATCTTCAGGCCAAAAATGGATGTCAAAGTTTGAAGTATCATTAGGTAAAAGAGTGAATATCATTGTGCTTATGTCAAAAAGATAACAAGCATTAAGGTCGCAGATCTGAGATTTCCAGCCAGCTGGCGCTGTAACAGATTTTCTTACCCATCTTAGAATCAAAGTATCCTGAGTATTGTTTACAATGAAATTATAACATATGATTTCGGACTGTACTGCACTCCCATCTTTTGTCATAGTATCGTTGAGCAAGCTAAATTGCTGGGCTATGGAAGGTATTGAAAATGCAGCAAGAAAGACGATAAGTAAGAATTTCCTCATATTCTGTCGGTTTTATAATTTTATTGTTATAAAAATATGACATTTTTTATTCTTAGAACAGCGTATTTAGAGCATATTTTTGTCAAAAAATAATAAATATTGTATATTTGAACGGCTTTAAAGGCCTCACTTTTGAAAAATAAACAAATCCTTTTTTAAACAACACTTAATTATGAGAAAATTTTACGCAATTCTTCTTATTGCATTCCTAAGCTTGCCTATGGTGAGTAATGCACAACTTCCACCGAATTTCACTATTACGGATATGAAGGGACAAACTCACGATCTGCACACTTACCTGAACGATGGCTATACTGTTGTTTTAGATTTCTGGGCAACTTGGTGTGGACCGTGTCTGGCATCAGCTCCAGGAATTGAAAGAATTCATGAGGACTATAGTTTCCCGGGAGATGATACTTATGTTATTATCTCTATCGAATTTGACGCTTCTACTTCTGATGAGCAGGATATAGTTGATGCTTACTGCATGCAAAATCCGGTAGTGATCGATGATAACTCAGTTATCAGAAACGATTATAACTATGCTGGTTCTATCCCTTATTTTGTTGTGATCTGCCCTGATGGTAGCTGGAATGACAGAACTGGTGGTATTGGTTCTGATCACACATTGCTTACAAACTTAGCTGTTGGTTGTACTGGTCAAAAATCTGGTCCAACTGATGATGCGAAGCTTGTAGTAGAGCATTGTGCCGGAGCTACTCAATTCTTATGCAAAGGAGAGACTACTTTAACTCCAACAGCAACTTTAAGAAATATTGGAACTAACGCACTTACTAGTGCGAAGATCGAAGTTAGAATGGACAACAGCCTTGTTGAAACATTCACCTGGAATGGTAACCTTCCTAAGTTCTTTGAGCAAGAGATCACATTGTCTTCTCTTACAAATGTTGACTTCGTCGCACACGAACTTGAGTTAAGAATAATTGAAGCGAACGGTGGTAGCGATCCAAATATGCTTAACAATGTTAGTGTAACTCAATTAGATCCTTCTGTAAAAGCAGAGTTAGCGCTTACTCTTGATATTACCACAGATCAGTACGGTGATGAGACTTCATGGGAGGTTGTAAACGGTGCAGGTTCAGTTGTTGCTTCAGGTCCTTCAACTCCTTACGGCAATAGCACGACTTACCAGGAAACTATCAATGTTTCAGGTGAAGACTGCTACACTTTCGTTATGAAAGATGCATTCGGTGATGGTATGTGCTGTAACTTCGGTAATGGTTCATATACTCTTTCTGATGCTAACGGCGTTATCGCAACTGGAGGAAGTTACGGACTTCAGGAAATCACAGGACTTCATACTAAAACAACTCCAACAGGAATCGAAGAATATAGCTTCCTTTCTTCAATGGATGTTTTCCCTAATCCTGCAGACAACTTTGTAAATCTTGTTATCAATCTTAACAAAGCGATCACTGCAGACATTCAGGTGATCAATCCAATTGGTCAGGTTGTTAAAACTGTTGAAACCAATAACTACACTGTTGGTCAGAATGAAGTTTCAATCAACACTACTGATCTCGCATCTGGAGTATACTTCATCAATTTAAAAACTAACGAAAGAACGGTTACACAGAAGTTCGTTGTAAACAGATAATCCTTTCTTTTTAACATAATCTAAAAAGGCCCGGTAATTCACCGGGCCTTTTTATTTTCCTACACTTTCGAATCTGACAATTATCTTTCTACGAATAGCTTTTTAACCACCTTGGTTTTATCATTTTCTATTGAAACCAAGTAGAGGCCTGCTTGAAGTTTACTGGCATTGAAATAAATTTCTGACTTCCCTTCTGCAAAAGAGAACATATCTACCCGGTTTCCTCTTACATCATAAACGTCTACAGATGTTACAGAAGTTGGTCTGTTTGCAAAATATATATGAACTGCGTCTCCGTTTTGTATTTTGTTTGGAAGTAATTCTACCGCATCTTCCAAACCAGAGAGAAATAGTGTTCTTTTTTCCGAGTAGCTAGTATTATCATCGAAGTCTGTAACGCCTATTTTGTAATAAACCTGGTCTGCTCCGGGATCGAAATCACTGATAGAGTAAGTAAGATCTTCAGACCCATAGTAACTCGGATCTATTTCATCGATAACATCGAAGTTTTCTCCATCATGAGATCGTTCGATTTTGTACAGAGCGGTGTTTAATTCTGTTGAAACCGCCCAATCTAGTTGTACTCTTTGATGGATTAAATTTGCTTCAAAATCGATGATATTGGTTGCAAGAGGCCAAAAACCAACACGGTTGAAAAATCCATAATTATTACCGCACTCACTAGACTTTGATTGAGTGAATACAGCGCTTTCAAGATTATCGGTTGTAAGATCATATTGTGGTTGAGGTACGGTATTAGAGTCTACTTCCATCATGTAATAAACGTCAAATGTATCATAGCGGATATACAGAAGCGGAGCATCTGCTGAGGATCCGTCGTATGAATCTGCTTCCCTTCTGTCGGTACCAGTTACCCCGAAAGCGAGTGAATTCCCACTTATCCATCCTGGTCTGTCTACTACCTCCTGTACTGCAACCGCCAGATTTGGAGTTGTATAAAGTTGGTTATCTATCCAGTTGGGGACTCCGTTCCATGTTACAGTAGCTGCTGTGTAAGATCTTCCGGTAATGTCAAAGTCACTCCCTCCATAGCTTGTAGCATCATCTACATCTTCGCAGACAAAAGTTAAATTGCAAGTACCGGATTCAGAAGATCTTGCTTTGAAAGTTATTGAAGCAGAATCTATAGAGGCTCCTATCGGGATATTAACATTTTGAAACCTGATCCCAACAAATGACCGCTCACTGCCAGAAGTATACCCTTCACCAAGATCAAGGTCACTACTTGAACGGTCCACCTCACCGAGATCACTGCTTTCATAATCCTCTTCTGCATCATCGTTTCCGGTTGCAACCCTGTTTGTAAAGGAAACAAGGTTATCCGTGGGAACATAAGAATAGTGTCCACTAACATTTGTTGTTACGGTGGAAAGTAAAACATCTCCTCCATTGATCAAACCATCTTTGTTAAAATCCCGGTATATATCGACATCTGCGCCACTAATTCCTGGATCTCCAGCATCCATTATCTGGTTTGGTGGCCAACTATCATAGAAAACATATCCATTAATTTCTATCCCGGATGTTATCGGGCTGCAATTCACAACAACATATACAAAAGCAGTATCACAACCACCTAGATCATCACAGATAAGATAACGGAATGTATCATTCCCTACAAAACCGCTATTCGGTGTGTATGTGATATATCCATTTGCTAAATCGATATTGCTAATGGTCCCATTTGCTGGTGATAAAGGTGCAGTAACATTTAGTGTAGTTGAATCCATATCATCATTGGCATCACCATCATTGGCAAGTACCTTAACAACAATTGATAAATCCTGACTTGTTACTGCATTATCATCGTTTGCTTTTGGTGGGCAATTTGGTACAGCAGCAACAAAAGTCTGAGAGTTTAAAGTTGCGAACCAATAGGTATTGACAGTCACATTATTACCAACTGGACTGCTGCAAGTTATATTACCCCAGCTATGACATGGAGCTGCACATCCTAACGTAGTATTATCCATACCTCCCAATTCTGTATCATCATAATATAGCCGCGGATTGGGCAGGGAAGGGCGAACGGCATTTACAATAAATCCATCTGGATTACATTCTGCATCCCAGATTGGAAAATTAGTAAGTCCGGAAACTATAATCGCTTGCATACTGATAGGAGTACCAATTGGAATAGGATTTCCAAGACCGTCCTCACCATCCCAGGCGAAGCAAACTTGTCCACCATTAACATAGTTCAAGATCTTTACATCCTCTGTTCCAGACTGAAACCCAGGTGTCCCATTTAGATCGAGGATTACCTGAGCCTGCCCCTGTTTGGTAAATTCAATACTAATGCAGTAACCCGTATCACATTCAATGATGTTTGGAGAAGTTGCAGCAATATTGGAAGCGACACCTGTAGGATACAAAGTCGAATCAGGGTCATTTAGAAAGATCTTATATTCGGGGTAGTATGCAAAAGTGGTGATCGACTTTCTGTCTTGAGAGAAATCTCCCGTGTTTCCTGTCCCATTTCTATTACAGGTAACTGTGAATCCATATGGCATGAATCCATTTGGGTTTAGTCTTGTGACAATGGAATCGTTGGAATAGATATAGAACTGACCATAGAAACGATTTGTCGATCCATTTGTAGAGAGATCCCAATTCATTGAGTAAACTCTTCCTTTGACTTCCGAAGATGTGGGAATGTGCCCTACAGATATATCGAATTCATTCCAGGTTGATTTGGTTCTGGTAACAATAGTGGGATCAGACGGATTAAATTCAATATAGTATGATCCTGCCATTAATGGTACATAAGATGTAGCAACATAACCTGCACCTGTTAATTGAAATGGACCGTTGACACAATCATTATAATTATTGATATATCCTGCACCAGCGGATGGAAGTACAGTAGGCCCCATAACAATATTACCATTAGGGTCCCTTAAGCGATAATACACGTTGGCAGGACCTGCAATTTTTGATCCGAAGCCAAAGTAAATGACTTCATTAGCAGGATCCTCGATGTGAATATAGAGGCGACTGAATGAATCTGCATCATAGGTGGCAAAGATCCTCGCTGGATCATTGTTATCCCAGATCTGCACATACCCAAAATCAGCGCTTGTAGGACGGATTTCTTTCGTCCCTTCGGCTTTGACTTTGAATAATAAGAATAGCTGCAATAATAGAACTATTGCAACATAAAACCTTGAATGCATACCTATTGTCAGATTTAAATAAATAGTATACGAAATAAAATAGTATCAGTTGCATTAATTCAAAAATTATATAATATTTTCATCCAGAAAACTGAGATATGAATTTTCTCCAATGATCAGATGATCTAATACTTTGATATCCAGGATTTTGCCACCTTCGATTATTCTCATCGTTAATCCGATATCTGCAGTGCTTGCTTTTAAGTTTCCAGAAGGGTGGTTATGAGCTAGTATGATCGAGGACGAGAGTTTTTCAAGGCAGGATTTCATAAGAAGACGTATATCTACTACAGTCCCGGAAATTCCACCGGAACTGATCCTTTCTGTAGCCATTACATAATTTGCTCTGTTCATATGGATCACCCAAAATTCCTCATGCTGGAGGTCTGCAAGAAATGGGTAAATGTGATTATATGCGGAAGAACTTCCGGAGATTTGAGTTTTCTTTCCCGGTTTAACGGACATACGCCGCCTTCCAAGTTCCATTGCTGCAATGATGGTTATTGCTTTCGCTTTGCCGATCCCATGGAGCTTGCAAAATTCTGTCGTGTTTAGTTTGGCAAGCCTTGAAAGGTCATTATCTACATATTTTAAAAGTTGCCTTGCTAAGTCAATTGCAGATGCACTCCTATTTCCGCTTCCGATAAGGATCGCGATGAGCTCAGAATCACTTAATGAGCTTCTGCCTTGCGCTAATAATTTTTCTCTGGGTTTATCAGTTTCTGACCAATTACTGAAATTGATCTTTGAATGTTGGGGCATAAATGATGATTGACATGTAATAAATTGCCAATCAGCCCGTAGGATTTAAGGTGGATTGCTTACAGCTGGTTTACAAAGTGGGTAAGCTTAGATTTCAAGTTTGCCGCTTTGTTTCTATGGATGACATTTCTTTTTAGCACTTTGTCAATAAAAGAAATGACCTTAGGAAGTTTTTCTTCTGCTTCTTTCTTTGTTTCTAATGCTCTGAGATCGCGGATCGCGTTCCTCATCGTTTTAGCATAATATCTATTCGAAAGCCTTCTCTTGTCGCTTTGTCGTATCGCTTTCTTCGCTGCTTTATGTTGTGCCATGTACGTTTTAAATATTAAGAGGGGCAAAGGTAAGATAAATAGTCATTTTATTCAAAAAAAGAACTATTAAATGGTAAAGAATCAATTTCTTTACGTATCTGTTAATTGATTAGCTGATTCATTAAAATCAACGATATTTGTACGCTATATGATGGATAATTTCACTTATATAAGCAATGCTCACCCGGACTATATTGAGGCATTGTACAAGGATTTTCAAAAGGACCCGACAACGGTCGATCCAGAATTCAAAAAATTCTTTGAGGGTTTTGAGTTTGCAAGCAAAAATTACTCCGAAGACGGAGACTCATCAGCAGGTATAGACGAACTTAAAGTGTTTCATCTGATTCAGGCATACCGAAACAAGGGTCACCTCCTTTCAGATACTAACCCTATCAGACCCCGGAAAGATCGTGGCGCAAATCTCGATATCGAGCATTTTGGTCTCGATAAAAAAGATCTGGATAAAGAATATTATGCTGGTAATGAGATCAATATTGGAAAAGCGACCCTACGTGAAATTGTTGACCATTTAGAAAAATGTTATACTAAGTCAATAGGGTTCGAGTACAATTATGTGCGTATTCCAGAAGAGTTAACATGGTTAAGGCAGAAGATTGAAAACAATCCAGCTTTTAAGGATTACGCTATTGAAAAGAGAGAAGAAATCCTTCGGTCGCTTAATAAAGCTGTTGTTTTTGAAAAGTTCTTAGGCACAAAGTATGTTGGAGAAAAGCGGTTTAGCTTAGAGGGTGGTGAAACGACGATTCCTGCACTTGAAGCGATCATAGCTACTTCAGCTAAACACGGTGTCGAAGAAGTGATCGTTGGAATGGCTCACCGTGGGAGATTAAATGTCTTAGCAAATATCCTGGGTAAAACTTATGAAGAAATATTTTCGGAATTTGAAGGAAACATTCCAAGTGAAACAATGGGTGACGGAGATGTCAAGTATCACCTTGGGTTTATAGCTCAATATCCGGTTGGGGATCGGGATATCTATATTAAGCTAACCCCGAACCCTTCTCACCTGGAAGCTGTAGATCCTATTGTGCAGGGTTATACCAGGGCGAAAGCAGACCTCATCTACAATTCTGATTTCGACAAAGTGTTGCCTTTACTGATCCATGGTGATGCTGCGATCGCCGGTCAGGGTGTAGTTTATGAAGTATTACAAATGTCTAAACTTGAAGGTTACTATACCGGTGGTACAGTTCATTTTGTAATTAATAATCAGATCGGATTTACTACTGATTTTGATGATGCCCGCTCCAGTGATTATTGCACCAGTATCGCTGCTACCGTTCATGCTCCTGTTATTCATGTCAATGGTGATGATATTGAAGCAGTGATCTATGCAGCAGAAATGGCAGCGGAATATCGTCATCAATTCAATAAAGATATTTTCATAGATATGGTTTGCTATCGAAAGCATGGCCATAATGAAGGAGACGATCCAAAATATACGCAACCAAATTTATATTCTCTGATCGGAACTCATCCGAATCCAAGGGATATCTATTCAAAAAAGTTGCATGAGACCGGAGCTATAGAAGCTAAGCTTGCAGACAAAATGGATGAAGAATTTTGGGCTGAACTACAAGACAGGCTCGATGCTGTAAAACAAAAAGCACATCCATATAAACTACAACCTCCGCAAATCGCCTGGGAGAAACTACGAATAGCTACTTCCGCTGATTTTGATGACAATCCCGACACATCGATAGGGAAAAAGATGGCACTGCAAATAGTTGCCGAGATCAATAAACTTCCTTCTGATTTTACTCCGATCCGAAAAGCTCAAAAATATCTGGAGTCGAGGAAAAAGTTAATGGAGGAAGATGGTAAAATAGACTGGGCCGGTGGCGAATTGATGGCTTATGCATCTATTCTGCTCGAAGGCAAGGATGTGCGTATCAGTGGTCAGGATGTTAAACGAGGTACCTTCTCACATAGGCATGCGGTAGTATATGATAAAAATACAAGTGCTGAATACAGCAGATTAAATCACCTCTCGGATAAGCAAGGTATTTTCAGAATATACAATTCCCATCTCTCCGAATATGGAGTTCTGGGATTTGAATTTGGATATGCTTTGGCATCCCCTGATCCTTTGGTGATATGGGAAGCACAGTTTGGTGATTTTTCAAATAACGCACAAGTGATCATCGACCAGTTTATCGCCAGTGCCGAAACGAAGTGGCAAAGAAATACAGGTCTTGTATTATTGTTACCACACGGTTATGAAGGTCAAGGTCCCGAGCATTCAAGTGCAAGACTTGAGCGGTTTTTAGTCACATGTGCCGAACTTAACATGATCGTTGCAAATGTTACCGATCCTGCCAATTACTTCCATTTGTTAAGAAGACAATTGGCATGGCCGTTTAGAAAACCACTTATCGTCATGTCTCCGAAGAGTCTTTTGAGACATCCGAAAGTAGTTTCTTCAATTGATGATATAACCAGTGGTAAGTTTCAACCACTGATCGATGATAAGTCCGTGAAGGATGCAAAGAAAGTAAAACGGATTTTATTCTGTTCCGGGAAGATCTATTTTGACCTTATCGAGAAGAAGGAAAACGATAAAAGAGATGATATCGCAGTAGTTAGATTAGAGCAGCTGTATCCGCTTCCACTTCAAATGCTCGAAAAGACGATCAATAAATATAAGGGAGCAGAATACTTCTGGGTTCAGGAAGAGCCACTAAATATGGGCGCATGGAGTTTCATATTACGGAAATTCTATAAAAAGTATGACCTCACTCCTGTAGGTAGAGATACAGCATCTTCTCCCGCAACCGGTTTTAAAAAGCAGCATCTGGAAGAACAACAAGAGATACTCAATAAAGCATTTGATAAATAATTAAAGATTATGTCTATCGAAATGAAAGTCCCTTCTTTGGGAGAATCAATAACAGAAGTTACACTGGCACAATGGTTAGTAAGCGATGGTGATTATGTAAAAATGGATCAACCTGTTGCAGAAATGGAAACGGATAAGGCATCACAAGAGCTTTTTGCTGAAAAAGCAGGAAAGATCGAGTTTATTGCAAGTGAAGGCGATGACCTGGCGGTTGGAGATGTGATCTGTAAGATCGATACCAGTGTAGAAGCTCCTGCTGAAAGTGAAAGCAAACAAACTGAACCTGAAGAAAAAGAGGTTGCAAAGGTTGAGACCCAACCGGCACAAGTGAAAAAGACGGAAAGTAAATCGGTTAGTAGTAAAGAAGCTTCTACAAGCTATGCAAAAGGTCATCCTTCTCCGGTTGCTGCCAAGATCATAAAAGAACACCAAATAGATCCTGCTTCGATCAATGGCAGCGGTAAATCAGGGAGAATTACTAAAGCTGATGTTCTGTCTGCAATTACAAATGGTGTTGGCTCCTCTTCCAAAACAAAGGCATTTTCAAGAGGTGAACGAAGAGAAAAAGTTTCCAGACTGAGAAAGACCATCGCAGAGCGCTTGGTTTATGCCAAAAATTCAACTGCGATGCTCACTACTTTTAACGAAGTGGATTGCACCGCAATGAAGGAAATTAGAAATCTGTACAAGGAAAAATTCAAAGAGAAACATGGCGTTAGTTTAGGGTTTATGTCATTCTTTACTAAAGCCTGTTCTATCGCATTGCAAAATTTTCCTGCAGTCAATGCATATCTCGACGATAAGGAGGTCGTTTATCACGATCATGTCGATATATCGATCGCGGTTTCAACACCAAAAGGTTTGGTTGTTCCTGTGATCCGTAACGCAGAATCTCTTTCAATGGCGCAGATCGAAGAAACAGTTAAAGACCTTGCAATCCGGGGAAGAGATGGTGATCTGTCGATGGAAGATATGAGTGGAGGTACTTTTACAATTTCGAATGGTGGAGTCTTTGGTTCATTATTGAGCACACCAATTCTAAATCCACCTCAATCTGCGATCCTTGGCATGCATAAGATCGAAGACAGGCCGATAGCTCTGAATGGTGAAGTTGTAATAAAACCTATGATGTATCTGGCTTTATCATATGACCATAGAATTATCGATGGAAAGGAATCAGTTTCATTCTTAGTGATGGTCAAAGATTTACTTGAAAACCCGGAAAAACTTCTGGTTGGAGAAGATCCAGTGAAGATTCTACTCGATCTGTAAGTATTCTTTTATCTCTTCGGCTAGCTGTATCAATCCTTTAATTGGCGCTGATGGATCATAGCCATAAGATCTCGCTTTAGTAATATCCATTGATGTGTCTGCTGCTCTTGGCGCAACGGATGGCACATCTTTCTGGCTAGCTGGAATGATCTGTGCTTTGTCTAAATGCAGAACACTTTTCATAAGCATTCCAAATTCAAACCTGGATACACGTTGGGGTCCGCCCATATTAAAAATCCCTGATACTCCATCATTGAATAGATCAACGATACCCTTTGCAACATCCGAGGCGATCGCTTGTGATCTATATTCGTCTATAAACAACTTTAACGCTTCCCCGTTTTTCATTTTATCGTAAAAGCCTTTAAAATATCCTTTGTTTGCTGTGGTTGAATGGCCATACATAAGTGGGCATCGAAAAACTGTAAATGATGAGTTGTGTTGAAGCACAAGATCTTCTGCCTCAACTTTATGTTTTCCATAAACAGAAAGCGGATCCACGGGTGTGGATTCATCTGACATTTTCGAACTTCCATTATATACCAGGTCTGTCGAGATGAAGGCAAAGGCAATACTGTTTTCTGAGGCGATCTTAGCAAGGTTACTGCTTGTATCAACATTTAACTTTTTGGAGTAATCCGGATCTTTTTCGCAGAGGTCTGGTTTTGAATAAGCTGCATTGTGGATGATCCCATCCGGTTTGATTTCTTCTATAAACTTTCTACAATCGTCAAAGCTCGTGAGGTCGATCTTACTTTCTTTGACTTCAGCTATTCCTGATCTATTGGTGAGTGCGGTTCCAAAAACTTCATAGTCTGATTTGGCATAATTGCACAAATTCCATCCGAGGAAGCTCGAAGAGCCTGTTATCAGGATACTTTTCATCAAAGGTGAAGCGGCCTGTTTTCTGTTGCCGCCAGGCATGCTTCTTTAACAGCTTCAGAATAAGTGGGGTGAGCATGACTCATGCGGGAAATATCTTCTGCAGAAGCTCTGTACTCCATGGCAACAACACCTTCAATGATCAGATCTGCAATTCGCGGGCCTATCATATGCATTCCGAGGATCTCGTCTGTTGCTTCGTCTGCTATCACTTTTATAAAACCATCTATATCCATACTTGCGCGAGCTCTACCGCTTGCTTTAAATGGGAATTTTCCAACTTTATATTTTACTCCGGCTTCTTTCAGCTCTTGTTCAGTTTTCCCAACTCCCGCAGCTTCAGGCCAAGTATAAGCGACACCTGGGATCAACTCGTAATTAATGTGAGGTTTCTGACCGGCCATGATCTCTGCTACCAGGATCCCTTCCTCTTCCGCTTTATGGGCAAGCATCGCTCCTTTAATGACATCTCCGATAGCATAGATCCCTTCTACACTGGTCTGAAGATTTTCGTCTACATTGATCCTGCCTTTCTCATCTTTTTCAATTCCGATCTCTTCAAGACCTAATCCTTCTGTGTACGGACTCCTGCCAACAGCAAGCAAACAGTAATCACCCTCAAAAGAAACTTCCTTTCCCGATTTATCTTCAGCTTTAACAGTTACGGTTTTCCCTTTTACAGAAGCGCCTGTGACTTTATGACTCAGGTGGAATTTAATCCCCTGTTTTTTCAAGATCCGCAACATTTCCTTGCTCAGGTCCTGGTCCATTGATGGAATGATCTTGTCTAAATATTCGATGACAATAACTTCTGAACCTAGTCTCTTGTATACTGAACCAAGTTCAACACCTATGATCCCACCACCGATGATGATCAGCTTTTTAGGGATCTCTTTTAGCACTAAAGCTTCTGTTGAACTGATAATTCGCTTTTTATCAATTTTGAGAAATGGAAGCTGTGTTGGCTTAGATCCAGTTGCAATTATAGTTTTCGAGCATTCGATCTCTTCAGCTTTATTATTATCTGAAGTGACTTTAATTTTATTTTTTGAAATGAATGATGCTGTGCCGGTATAAACATCGATCTTATTCTTTTTCATGAGATAGTCAATACCTGCAACTGTCTGCTTAACAACGTCATTTTTCCTGGCGATCATTTTATTAAAATCAACGAAAAGATCACCGGTATTAATGCCATGTGCTTCAAATTCATATTGAGCTTTGTGCACATGCTCACTCGAATCCAGAAGCGCTTTGGATGGTATGCAGCCAACATTTAAACAGGTACCTCCGAGACTATTATATTTTTCGATAATAGCTGTCTTCATTCCAAGTTGAGCAGCTCGAATTGCAGCTACATATCCACCTGGACCGGACCCTATTACAGCTAAATCATATTTCGGCATAGATCATTAATTTCAAATGAGATGCAAACCTAATAAATGTTTGCGACTGCTTTTCAAGCAGGTTCAAGGGGAAACTCCACATAGTTACGTTCAGTTTCGTACAGACGAACCTGAAGTTGGTATTTTGAGTCAAGTTTATCTCTTAAAATATTGAAAATTACAACTGAAATGTTTTCAGCAGTAGGATTTAGATCTTTAAACTCTTCAACATCAAGATTTAGGTTTTTATGATCAAATCGCTCTGTAATATGTTCCCTTATTAGATCTTTAAGCTGCTTCAGGTCTATGACATATCCGGTTTCCGGATCGATGTCCCCAATTACTTTAACGTGAAGATGATAATTGTGACCATGAAAATTCGGGTTATTGCAAAGACCGAATATCTCGTTGTTCTTGTCATCAGACCAATCACTTCGATACAGTCGATGTGCTGCATTGAATCGTTCTTTTCTATATACTGCTACTTTCATATAATCTGTGAACAAAATTAGTTTTATCTCAGTTTAAAAATATCATAATTCGTTAACTTAGCCCTAAGATGGCAAATGGCAAAAAAATATATGACTTCAAGCTTGATGAAATTTCAGGAGAGGTTATTGATTTTGCCAATTTTAAGAATAAGAACATACTGATTGTAAATACAGCATCGGCTTGTGGATACACTTCTCAATATGAGCAGCTTCAAGCTTTATCCGATGAGTTTAAGGATGATTTGATCGTAGTGGGGGTTCCTTCAAATGATTTCGGGCAACAAGAACCCGGAGATGAAAATGAAATCAGGGCATTTTGTACAACGAATTTTCATATCGACTTTCCCTTGTCACGAAAAACAAAAGTTAGCGGAGAGGAAGTACATCCAATGTTTGAGTGGTTAGTAGATCAACCTGCCAATAATATTGGAGAGATCTCCTGGAATTTTCATAAGTTTTTCATCGGCAAAGATGGTGAGCTGCTTGCTCACTTTTCTTCAGCGACAGATCCTTATAGTGACGCAATCTTAGATCTTATTCACTGATTTTCATCGCCATCCGAAAAGATTGAATATGCAGTTTTCGGATATACCAGAGCATAATAAGTTAAAAAGGCAACTAATTTCGGGTGTTGAAACCGGGAAAGTAGCTCAGGCTGTCCTGTTCCATGGGAATGAAGGAAATGCATCCTTACCAATTGCTATTGCCTTATCCCAATATCTTAACTGCCAGAATAAGAGTGAGTTTGATTCTTGTGGTGAGTGTGTTTCCTGTGTAAAAGCGAAAAAATTCATTCATCCCGACATTCATTTTACTTATCCGGTGATCCCCAAATCACCATCGAAACCATCTTTGAGCACTGATTTTATAAAAGAATGGAGAGCTGCTCTCAAAGAGATGCCTTATATGAATATTTATGAATGGATGAATTTTATAAAGGCAGAAAACAAACAAGGTAATATTGCTGTTGATGAATGCCGGAGTATCATCCGAACGTTAAGCTTAAAATCATTTGAAGGGGATTATAAGATCTATATTATTTGGGGAGCTGAAAACCTTGCTGCAGCAGGTAATGTGTTGTTGAAAATCCTCGAAGAACCACCACCAAATACGGTGTTTTTACTAATAACCTACAATAAGGCTGCGATCCTAAATACCATAATCTCTCGTGTACAGCAGATCAAGGTGAATAAATTTTCAGACAAAGCAGTTGAAGAATTCCTGGTGAATCATGAAAGCCTGGATGCTGAGGCTGCAAAGTCTATAAGCAGACTAGCAGATGGTAATATGCTTTCAGCAATGAGAATGATCGATAAAAAGGATGCTCTGAATAATTATATGTTTATCGACTGGTTAAGATATCTACTCGCGATAAGCAGGAAAAATGATCAGATGGCTTATGTTCATTTAAATACCTGGGTCGATGATATTGCGAAACTGGGCCGGGAGCAACAAAAGGCATTTTTAAAGTTTGCCCAATTTTTCTTATCAGAAACCGTTTCATTATTTGCTGATCGCGATTCGAGATTGGATGATAACGAGAAAGAGTTAGCTTTATACCTCAAAGAAAATTACAACGCTGCAACTTTATTGGAGATGCAACGAATATTTAATGATATGCATTACTTTATTGAAAGAAATGCTCATGCTAAAGCGATGTTCTTTAGCAATTCTTTACGGATAAAAAATTTACTAATTCAGGTTGATGAACCTGTTAAAATATAAATAATGGCGTGTGCAACTTGTTCTACAACAAGTAATGGGACCCCGGCCGGATGTGGCTCAAAGGGTAATTGCTTAACGGGAGGATGCAATAAAAAAAATGTCTACAACTGGTTTGCTGATATTCCTATCAGCTTCTCCGATGGTTTTAATATTGTTGAAATTTCATTTAAAAAGGGATCCAGAAAGAGTTTTTACAGAAACGATAAATACCTTCAACTTTCTACCGGGGATCTTGTCGTTGTAGATGCTCAGCAAGGATTTGATATGGGTGAGGTTTCTCTGCAGGGTGAGTTGGTTCGCTTGCAAATGAAAAAAACAAAAACAAAAGATAATCGAGAGATCCCTTCGATCAGAAAGATCGCCGGGGAAAAAGATATACAAATTCTTAAAGACAGCAGAAAGAAGGAAAAGAATTTCATGGTTACTGCGCGAGTGATCGCCAGAGAGCTGAAATTAGATATGAAGATCGGCGATGTCGAGTTTCAAGCGGATGGCAAAAAGGCAACTTTCTATTATACCGCCGAGGGTAGGGTCGACTTTCGGGAATTGGTAAAACGATACGCAAAAGAATTTAAGATCAAGATCGAGATGAGACAGATCGGATCCCGACAGGAGGCTGGAAGGATTGGTGGAATTGGGAGCTGTGGCCGCGAACTTTGCTGTTCTACCTGGCTTTCGGATTTTAAATCGGTAACTACTTCCGCTGCCAGATATCAAAATCTCGCGATCAATACAGATAAGCTTAGTGGTCAGTGCGGAAGGCTTAAATGTTGCCTGAACTACGAACTTGATACCTATATGGATGCGCTCTCCGCTTTTCCAAAAAAAGCAGATTTCCTTAAAACAAAGGAAGGAGGCCTTTCTCTCAGAAAAACAGATATTTTCAGAAAGCTAATGTATTTTGAGAATCAGGAAACCCGGAAGATCCATAAACTAGAGCTCCAGGAAGTAAAGAATATTTTAGCGCTTAATAAAAAGGGAGAGATGCCAGCGGCGATCAAGGAGTTTGAAGACGAGGTGATCGATCAACAGATCGAGGAATACGAAGATCTTGTGGGGCATGTTAGCCTGAAAGCTCTTGAGAAAAAATCAAACAAATCTAAGAATCGGAATAAGAGAAGACGAGGTAGAAACAATAACCGAAAGAAAAAATGAATCGAGCTCTTCTAATCATTGCATTTTCTCTTTGTCTCCTTGGCTGTATAGACAACAAACCTGTTTTTGAAAAAAACCTGACTGTCGATAAATCCGGATGGTCTTATGATGAAAGCCTTCAATTCGAAGTCCCTGTTAAAATACAACCCGATACATTCGACTTATTCGTAAATGTGCGATATAATAAGCAATTCCCATGGAGAAACCTCTGGGTGAACATCAATACCGAATTCCCCGGTGGCAGCTCTTCTGAAGCACGATTAAATCTGAAGCTTGAATCTTCCAAAGGTGAATCATATGGTAAGTGTACAGGAGATATCTGTTTTGTTAGAATCCCCGTGCAGTATCATGCTATATTCCCCGATTCCGGGACGTATATTTTTACTATCGAGCAAGATATGCGTGTTAACCCAATCAAAGAAATTGAACAAATAGGTCTTCGGGTCGAAAGATCGAAGGCAGATAAAACTTAAGTTATGTTTCATTGTTTATCTGGTATGAGACTTCTCAGCGCATTTCTGTTATTAGTGACTATCGCATCTTGTAAATCAGGTAATGAACTAGTCACAGTAAGTATAGATGAAAACTACTCACTTGAAATCCCTTCTCATATGGAAAAAACAGATGAGTTGAGAGAGGATGCAATACTTCAGTATAGAAATAGGTACAGGAACTGTTACGTCATTGCATTTAAACAATCATCGGATAAGTCGCTCCGAGACTATCAAAAAGAGGCTGTGTCTGTCCTTACAAACTATCTTGACAAGCCGGCGATAACCGATTCAGGCATTACAAAATTAGGAGAGTTGACCGCATTTTACACAGGTGTCTTCGGCAAAATGGAACAAGAGCAGATCTATTATGATCATTTAACCATAAAATCTCCTCCTCACTTCTACGAAGTTTGTGTTTGGACACGTGGTGCGGATAGAAGAGATAGATATGGTGAAGAATTGAAAAAGATATTATTCTCTTTTAAGCCTAATTAATTACTGTCTGTAAATTTTTAGGATCCCATTCTCATAAACGAGTCTTATTTCTCCAATACTTTCCATATCATAGCTCAGTTGCCCGCTTGGCAAGTAATTCGCAAAATAAGTACCGATATCAAGACTACTTCCCGCAAGCTCGACTGTGTTATCAAGAGAGTAACCATCCCGGGTGATTAACTCCAGATCGCCAACACCTACCACAAATTTATCACCGATATAATTAATCGAGATGAACTGTTTGGAATAGTTTACTGCAATTTCTGCAGCTGGTATACTGTCTTCATTTACAACGAATTGCCTTGCTTCGAATTCGCAAGTGTAAAATCCTGATGGAATAGAAGCCACGGATTAAAGATTTTTGGTTTAAATAAAGGCTTCCGCCACCCGTCCCAATAAATGGGACAGGCTCGTGTATGAGAAAAGGCAGGCGGAAGCTAATACTTTATACTATCGTATATCATTACGTTTTTTTAGTATATAAGGTCGTAAGATCGGTGGAAATATTCTTCGGAATAATATCTTCAATAATCATTTCATACCCAATCCCCTTAGAATCAACTGATTTAATCGATAGGACTAAGCCGATGTTCCAATCTTCTTTTCGTCTAGTCTCACTGCGAGCTTTATTATTATAAAACCCTCAGAAAAATCGACTACCAATATATTAACTATTGGTTTTATATAAAATTTAACATCTTCATTCAGTCAATTGTTTTGAATAACTACTTTTTCGGTTTTGAACAACAAATAGTATTTATCCATTCGGAAGTAAAGGGTTTAAAAAAAATTTTCGAAAATCACATCTGCTAAATACTTCTAAATACTTAGCGTGTAAGATTTTTGTCTTTGCTGATGGATATTTGACTCAAATAGGCTTTCGCTTGGTTCGGAGTTTTGAAAATCAATTTATCAGCATTGGCAAACTCCTCTTTCAGTAATATTTTCGGATACCCTGTTCTCCTTTGGCCATGTGTCTTTATAACCCATAACAAGATAGAGTCCTTAGAAAAGAAGGTTCTTTTGAAGGTTTCTACGTTTCCTCCGAATAGCTTTTCCTTTAGGATTATCCTCTTTATAGATCTTTTAAGTGATCTGTAGAATGTTAGTATGAATGGGTAATTGAGCCAGATAATAGTGTCGGCTTGCGGCCAAATTGTTTCTCGCAGTTGACTGTAGTTTCCATCTATAATCCAGCTATCGTTTGCAGCTAAAAAACCATGGACTTTTTTTTTGAACTCCTCATCAGATACTTCAGTCCAGTTTGCTGACCAATGATAAGTATCCAGTTCTAAATGAGAAATAGACAATACTTGTGCGAGCCGCTTTGCAAATGTTGTTTTGCCGCTTCCGCTGCTACCGATGACTATAAATCGAGGCGTACTATAAAAATTTAAGGGTCAACTTTGATCTTTAGAAATAGAACTGGATGACTTGTTTTTCTATATTCATCAACATTGTCTGCTTACGACCTTTGATGTCGAAAGCTACCTCATTCATATGCAGTTCGTCTTCATCTGTCATAAAAGCGGTCTTAACCCAAACTTCATACAAGTCTTCTGGATTAAAATCGATGTGATAGTATAAATGGAACATGTCGTCTTCAATTTTTGAAGAATCGAGATGAATTGCCATTCTATCTCCATTTATAATAGTCATAAAATTCTTTGCCAGGTATCGATCTGCACAAGGAGAAAGGTCATCCTCATTTTCACAAGACATTTTTGCATCTAAAATTTCTTTCAAACTGCTTTCATCAATGGATGCTGTCATCATTAGCTTTTCTCCTGCTGCTTCGAATAAAAAATGACTCGTATTGTATTCATGAGCAATACTTGATAGGGTAAATGAGATTAATACGGAAAAGACAAAATACTTCATATCTAAGTTTATATTTTTAAAAGATAAAGATACAATGCTGAAAAGCAAATAATATTATTTTAATATTAATATTTATTTTTTAAATTATCCAATGCCACTGATCTATTTCCTTATTTTTTGTGTAATTGCAATTGTCGAACTTTATGCTGAAGCGACTTCCAATGTTATGTTACGCTTTGTTTTCAAGCCTTTGGTTATGATCTCTTTGATCTCATTTTTTACATTGCTTTCGAATAAACGTAGCGATGTCTTCTACATATTTTTAGTAGCATTTTTGTTTGCGCTTGCAGGCGATGTTCTATTGATGTTCACGGATCTGGATCAAAACTTCTTTTTATTTGGTTTGGCAGCGTTTCTACTAACTCATGTTTTGTATATCATAGGTATTGCAAAAAAATCCATTTTGCATTTTAATTTGAAGAAAATTACCGGGATCCTGTTTGTGTTTATTATAAGTGCGGTCCTTTTGTTTTCTATCTGGAAAGGCCTTAATGAAATGGCAGTACCTGTAATTCTGTATACCATCGCCATCGCCTCCATGATGGTATCTGCTATTATTCATGAACCTGAAACAAACAGATCTGCTTATATCCTGATCCTTTGCGGTGCTGCTTTATTTATGCTATCAGATTCGCTTATTGCAATAAATAAATTTGGTGGAGGATTGGAAAGATCCAGTTTGCTGATAATGACAACTTACATTGCTGCACAATTTTATATTGTTAATGGTGCTATTATTAAGATCAATTCTACTGCTAACTCTTGAATTTATAAATTTGCGCTATGAAACAATGGGTACTAATTCTCTTTTTAGGATTATCAATAAACTCTTTTAGCACGGACCTAAGCAGTAAATTAAAAATTTACAGCGGTACTGAAATTGGATGGTGGTTATTCAACCAGGGAAGTTTTGATGATGCTCATTTGGGATATGGCAGGACCGATCTAAAGTTTATCATTCCGGCTGGAATGGAGTTTCATCTTGAAAAAAATCAATTTTCTGCAGGATTAGGCATTTCAGCAACTTGGCTTTTCGATGATGAGATGGAATTCAGTAACTATAGGAATTTCTCGAGTAGAGATATTCGTATCGGGAGACGATCAGTTCATTCTCTTAACTTCTACGGTCTGTTCGCTTACGAGGTGCTAGAAACAGGAAGGTTTTCGCTAAGTCCTCAGGTTAAACTTGGAAGTTTTAAGTTCTATTCAGATTTTATAGACTCGGATCAAATGATCGGGAAGATGTTTACGGAAATCGGTATTAACTTCAGGCATAAAATCAAGAGAATTTCGCTTGAGGTGTCACCTCTTGTCCAGATCTTGTCAGCAAGCGGCGAGGCAAAAAATTCACATCATTCCATTTATGGATTTGGAATTCAATATGGTATTTTATGGGAAGTGTTCTGAAGGTCTGTTGTGTCATAGTATTGCTTAGTTCCTGTAGTGTATCAAGAATAGATACTACAAATTTCGAGCGCCACAGGAGCAATATGTCCGCTTCCTTTTTAAAGGAATATGAAAACAATATTTTATACTATCGGGAAGGATCTTCAGGTGGGAATTCAGGAAAAAAGGGTGGTGGATGCGGCTGCAATTGATGTTTTTGATCCTAATACTACCTATCGGACTGCTAGCTCAATCAGATTCTTCAGCTTATAGAATACAAGACGTCGATGCGCATTTCTTGATGCATTATTACTCCCAGGATGGTGTGCATTCAGCAGTACAAGGTGGAGAGGGACCCGAAGATCTAACAGATGTTCAAGGTAAAATAATCATTAACATTCTTACAGATTCTGTGAAAAGCTTCAATATGAAACTTGGGGTCAATCACTACACTTCAGCTTCCACCGACCAGATCGATCGGGTGATGTCATCTGCTTCCCGAAAGGATAGCAGAGCGCAGATCGACCTCTCATATGGTCGTTCATTTAAGAAAGCTGATCTCACTTTTTATGGTTCAGCCTCGATCGAGTCGGATTACTTTTCTGCCATGGCAGGGTTTTCAATTTTTAAGGAGATCCAAAAAGGAAATGCTGAGCTTGGGTTTACCAATAAATCTTACTTCGATAACTGGGTTATCATTTTACCGGTAGAACTCAGAGGGGCCTCTTTACCGGGATTCGAAACCAGTAAAAGGAATAGTAGCAACAACAGCTTAACCTATTGGCAAGCGGTCAACAAGAAGCTTTCATTTTCGATTGATCTAGACCTTATATATCAGTATGGATTATTGTCCACCCCATTTCATCGGGTTTATTTTGAAAATGATAGCCTTTCAGTGGAAAGATTGCCTGACTCACGGTTTCGCTATCCAGTCACATTTAAGCTGAGTTATTATCCAAACAACGTTATTTCTGTGCAGATGCTGTACCGATTTTATAATGATGATTTTAAGATCAGCAGCCATACAGCGGAGATAGCATTACCTGTTATGTTGTCAAATCGATTTTCGATCGAACCTTTTTACAGGTTCTATTCCCAATCAGCATCAGCGTATTTTCAAGCGTACGGCGAACATTCTATCAATTCAAACTATCAAACATCGGATTACGATCTCTCAGAATTCAAAGCACACAAACTTGGAGCTTCTTTAAATTATTCTCCGGTGTGGAGATTTTTTGAAAAGAAAGATCAAACATTCGCAACGATCCAAACGCTGTCTTTTCGATATGCTTATTATTCCAGAGAAGATGGATTGTTTTACAATGTTGCTTCAGCAGGTGTCAGATTTAAATTATAACAACGATATGCTAAATTTGCGCTCATGAAACTTAGCGGATTTTCTTTTGTCAAAAATGCTACGAAACTATATTACCCTATTCGACAGTCGATCGAATCGATTTTACCCATCGTTGATGAATTTGTAATAGCTGTAGGGGATTGTGATGCTGATGATAACACATTGGAAGAGATCCGCAAGATCGATTCCGAAAAAGTTAAAATTATCAATACGGTTTGGGATATTGAGAAGTACAAACACGGCACTGAAAATGCTCACCAGACCGATATAGCAAAGCAAGCCTGCAGTGGTGATTGGTTGATCTATCTTCAAGCTGATGAGGTGATCCATGAAAAATACCTTCCGGTGATTCAAAACAGGTGTGGTGCTTTGTTAAAGGATACTCGCGTTGAGGGTTTGTTATTTAAATACCTCCACTTTTATGGAGATTATTGGCACCATTTGGTTAATCACGGTAGCTATCCAAAAGAGATTCGCATCGTTCGAAACGATCCGGATATTCACTCTTACATTTCAGCTCAATCTTTCAGAAGGATCCCAAACTTCGATGGTAAAGATTATCGACAACAGGAAGGTACTTATAAACTGAAGGTGGCTCCGATCGATGTTTATATATATCATTATGGAGGATGCAGGCCACCGAGATTCTTTCAAAAGAAACGGAGATCGCTGGATACCATTCACAAAGGTGAACAATGGGCTGAAGAAGTGTATAAGGACCAGGCGGAAGAATTTGATTTTGGCCCGCTTAAACGCACGAGGAAATTCAATGGAAGTCACCCAAAGGTGATGGAGAGTAGAATTGCAGCATTTGACTGGAAAGAAAAATTAAACTACGAGGACTCCTACACACCCAACAGGCCTCTTTTTAAGCATGAAAAAATGAAAAACAGGATGCTCACGTTTGTTGAGCAGAATATTTTAGGTGGTAAACGGTTGTTTGCTTATACCAACTGGGAAATTATCGATGTTTAGAGATCCAGATCGAATTCTGCTGAAGTATTTTTTGCGATATCATAACCGGCATCTGCATGTCTGATGACACCCATCGCCGGATCGTTGTGCAGAACTCTTTCGATTCTTTTCCTGGCATCTTCGCTACCGTCAGCTACGATCACCATTCCTGCATGTAATGAATACCCCATTCCAACACCACCACCATGATGAAAAGATACCCAACTTGCACCACCAGCAGTATTGATCA
>JABDMM010000010.1 GCA_013001465.1 Chitinophagales bacterium
GTAATGATATCTGTGTTCCAACAAACAATCTGTCATTATATACCGATAAAGTTTGTGGAGCATAAAACGGCTCGCTGTTTCTTTTCGTAAAATATCGAACATAATTACCCAAAGTATCCGGGAATGAGAGATGGACATCCACAATAACGAGAGAATCATTTTCCGGATCTTTATGTGGTCTCCATGTCAATGAATCAAATGCAAAAGTGTTAGGTATCCTCGTGACAGCATTCAACTTCCTGCCCTCTGCCTCGACAATAATTTCATATCTCCCACCGGGTTTACCACAACGTGCTTTTTCACAATCGAGACTATCTCCACTAAAAGCTCCCAAAATATCTGGAATAGTATACAGACATATATCTAAAGAATCATTTTGAAAACTCAGAAAATTCTTTACCACTTGCTTTAAGGTAGGCGGAAGATCGATGAGACAATATTCTTCCAATTCGACAGTATCTCCTTCTGTTATAAACAGGATCTTCGCATCGTTAACAAAATAACTTCCAACATCATTCAATGCAATGCCTCCGAAAAAAGGGGCATTTCTTGTCAATGTTATATAAGGAGGTATCCCGTTCTCTATATATCCTTCGACCACCAGCTGTTCTTCCGGATCGGGTATATCCACATCAATTTCAGTGGTACAAGATGCAAATCCAAGTATTAAAAGAGGTATAAAGTATCTAATCATTGTTTTCAAAACTTAAAATCCCAGGTTAATGAAGGTAAGATCGGGAAAAGTGAAACTTGCTTCGGTGTCACTGTTAGATCGCCATCATCCAACGAACCTTCGATGTCATAATAGATAAAGAACGGATTCTTTCGGCTATAAACATTATATACCGAAATGATCAGCTTACTCTCACGTTTCTTTCGTTGCATATCATACGTTGCCGAAAATTCAAGTCTGTGGTATGGTTTCAAACGATAACCGTTCCTATCCCCATATTGATTCACAAGTTGGCCACCGATAATATATCTTCCAACAGGAACTGTAGTCGCTTGTCCTGTTGCATAGATAAAAGTGGATGATACAATCCATTTAGGGCTGATGTCATAGCTTACAACTACAGAAAGATCATGTCTTCTGTCATATTTAGCAGGAAACTTGTCGCCATCATTGAGATCCGGAAACTCCTTATCGGTATGGGAAAGCGTATAACCTACCCAACCTGTAAGATCACCCTTCGTCTTATTGACAAAAAACTCTATTCCATAGGATTCTCCTTTCCCAAAGACAAAAAGATCTTCAAGATCGATATCGAGATCAGGTACAGTACTTTCTCCATATTCGATCTGATTCCTCAGATTCTTATAATACACTTCAACTGAGGTTTCAAACATGTTGTCTTTGAAATTTCTAAAGTATCCTGCTGAAAGCTGATATCCTATTTGTGGTTTAACTACCTGGGTTGATGGTACCCACAGATCCGATGGCAATGTTGTGGTCGAACTGCTCACTAGATGTATATATTGCTTGTTGTATGTAAACCCGAGTTTTACTGAAGATCTATCATCAATTTTAATTCTGGCATTTAGCCTTGGTTCGACACCATAATATGTTTCTATAATATCGCCTCTTTCAAACTTTATGGTATCTTCTGCCTGACCTAATTCGTTAACGACGAGTTTTTCGAGCGGACCAACATGGTTGAACATCGTAAATCTTAATCCTGCATTCACTTTTAACCATGTAGTTATATCGAAGTCATCCAAAATATAAATAGCACTTTCATGGGCATATTTCTTGGACACGGAACTTGTAGCAAAATCTGCATCTCCTGACGACCCGGTTGCACTATATGGAGTGAAGATATGATAGGTATAATTACTTCCGAACCGGATGTGATGGTTCACATGCGGGTAATAATCGAATTCGATCTTCGAGTTGAAATCACGCACTCCTGACTTCAATTCAAACAGAACATCATTAAATTCTGATGCAACTTCGAAGTTATAGTCATTATACAGCAACATGGTATTCATAAACAGTTTATCACTGAAAAGATGGTTCCACCTTAAAGTGGCTGTTCGGTTTCCCCATGGCAATTCAATATCGAATCCATCATCCGGAGATTTAAATCGAAACTTATCTCTGCCGAAATAGCCACTTAAGAAAAGCCTGTCTTTATCCGAAAAGCGATAATTGAACTTCGCATTCAAGTCATAGAAATAGTAAGTGTTCCCCTTGAAGTCACCGTCGTTCACATTGTTTAATACCGGTTTTAACAAAAGGTCGATATATGTTCTCCTTCCCGATACTAGAAATGAAGCTTTGTTCTTTTTTAGCGGACCCTGAACCGTGAGTCTGGAAGAGATCAATCCGATACCTCCTTCAACCTCAATTTTCTTCATATTCCCCTCCTTCATAACAACGTCAACTACAGAAGAGAGCCTGCCACCATAATTTGCAGGCATGCCTCCTTTTATAAGCTTTACAGATTTGATCGCATCAGGGTTAAATACCGAATAAAAGCCAAACAAATGGCCGGTATTATAGACCACAGCATTATCAAGCTGGATCAGATTCTGATCCGGACCTCCGCCTCTTACATACAATCCCGAGTTCAATTCACTGCCTGATTGTACTCCCGGTAATAGTTGAAGTGTTCTCAAAACATCGGTTTCTCCCAACAGCGCAGGGATTTTCTTAGCTTGTTCCGGCTTTAGTTCAAAAAGACCCATATCCGCACCTTCAATATTGCGGTCCTCTTTTTCGGCAGAGATAACAACTTCTTCTGTTTTATATGCGATAGGACCAAGTTCTTTGTTTAGTCTGATGTTCACATTTAGATCGACTTCTTCTGAGGAGGATTCATAACCCAAATAGGAGAATATTAGCTTGTACTTGCCTTGAGGTAAAGTGATGGAATAAAAGCCATACTCGTTGGTGACTGTGCCTTTTAAACTGCTTTCATCATAAATATTGGCACCGGGAAGGTCTTCTCCGTTGAGCTCATCTTTTATGTACCCACTGATCGTGAATCTGTCTTGGGCTGAAATATGACTAACTTGAAAAATTAAAAAAGAGAAAAGTAAAATCCTGATCGCCATCGATAAATTGCAATTACACATTATTAAAGTTACGGCGGCAAAATTATTGTTTCATTATGGAGTTTTAAGCAATAAGCCCTCTATTTTGACATCCGTTTGTATAATTCTTACAACATATACACCTGAGCCTATGTTCTGTGTATCCAGATTTATTTTATTATACTGATCTGCAAACAGGTATTGTTCATCATAATAGACTTCTTTTCCGTTCATATCGTATAGTCCAACAGTATGGATCCCTTCTTTGGCAGATCTGTAGAATATTTTCGTTTGAGAATTCACAGGATTCGGTGAAATGATCAGATCGGTATTTTCATCATCCAGAATATCGATAAGATCATTGGCTAGGAGGTTAAACGCAAGTTCAAAATCCGGTATTCCATAACCACACTCATCATCCGGTACAGCATAGTTTGCAGATTGTTCAATGGCATTGAATATATCCATATTGTTACGTTCCGGGAAAGCTTGCCATAGACACGCTGCTAAACCGCTTATAATAGGTGCCGAAAAGGAGGTGCCGGAAATTTTTGTAAGAGCACCGTCACCGCCAACCGCAGTTACAGAAGAACCCATAGCACAGATATTGGGTTTGATGTCTCCATCAGCAGCCGGCCCGTGGCTACTGAAATCGGCGACCTGGAAATTTGAGTTCACGGCTCCAACTGTAAGCACACTGTCTCCATCTGCAGGAGCTGTGATATAAAACCAGGATTTGTTTCCCTCATTCCCTGCACTTGTTACCACCAGCATTCCCTTTTGTGCTGCCATGTCCGCAGCACGGGTAATAATAGTTGTATTCCCATCGAGGTCGGCGTATTCGTGATCTTCCGAAGGGTCATCAAAAGTGAAGTAACCAAGAGAGGTATTTAAAATATCAACTCCAAGTTGATCTGCCATCTCTGCGGCAGCTACCCAATTATCTTCTTCCATGAGGGATTCAGATTTCGAATCTTCAGTCCGAAACAAATAATATGATGCTAACGGAGCAGTACCTACGATCTCTCCGGGAAGATCAGCCGCCATCACCGACAATACCCAGGTCCCATGATTATACTGTGAAAAAATATCAAAGTCCTCCTCTACAAAATCAAAAGCGCCCAATAACCTGTTATCATCCAACATTTTTTGAAAAGCACGATTTGAATTTGCATTTTTAAATCCAGAGTCCATTATTCCAATAACCAACCCCTCTCCCATCAAATTCTTCTGGTGCAAATAATTGCCCTTTAACATTTCTATCTGTGTAAATGCTTCGCCATAATAGTTACTGCTCAGCTCGGATGCCTTAGTCAATATTATTTCTTGAACAGGATTCTGGAT
>JABDMM010000016.1 GCA_013001465.1 Chitinophagales bacterium
TTAATGAACTCGGATTTCTTAAATGGTTTGAGTGGTTTCGATGCAATTAAAAAATGTATTAGCATCATCGAAGAAAAGGAAATTGGAATTGGTAAAACTAATTTCAGATTAAGAGACGCGATCTTCAGCAGACAAAGATATTGGGGTGAACCATTTCCGGTTTATTTTAAGGGTGACATTCCTTATCTGATGGATGAGTCGGAGCTGCCTTTGCGTTTGCCGGATGTCGATAAATACCTTCCAACAGAAAGTGGCGAACCACCATTGGCAAGAGCTGAGAATTGGAAAACTAAAGACGGTTTTCCTATCGAGACGAGTACTATGCCAGGATGGGCTGGATCCAGTTGGTATTACCTAAGATATATGGATGCTTCAAATAATGATTCACTAATTGGTGATGAAGCAGCTGACTATTGGAAAGATGTTGATCTCTACGTTGGAGGATCGGAGCATGCTACAGGTCATTTGTTGTACTTCAGATTTTGGACAAAATTTTTAAATGACATTGGTCGAATAAAAATAAGTGAGCCTGCAAAAAAATTAGTGAATCAAGGAATGATCCAGGGAACATCTAGTTTAGTTTATAGGATCAATGGTACAAATGAGTTTGTGTCGAAGAACCTTGCAGATCAATTTGAGACAACAGCAATACATGTTGACGTAAATATCGTTAGCAATGATGTATTAAATATTGAAGCATTTAAAAAATGGAGACCCGAGTTTGCAGATGCAACTTTCAATCTTGAAAATGGATAATACATTTGAGGCAGTGAAGTTGAGAAGATGTCAAAACGTTGGCATAATGTTGTTAACCCGGATGATATTGTTGAACAATACGGCGCTGATACTTTACGATTGTATGAGATGTTTCTGGGACCACTAGAACTAGCAAAGCCATGGAATACCAATGGTATCGACGGAGTACATAAATTTTTAAGGAAATTTTGGAGACTGTATCACAACAATGAGAATGTATTTCAAGTGAGTGAAGAGGCAGCGACAAAAGATGATTTAAAAACGTTGCATAAAACCTTAAAGAAGTTTGAAGATGATATTGAGCGTCTAGCCTTTAACACAACAGTAAGTGCTTTTATGATCTGTGTAAATGAATTGAACGATCTAAAATGCAATAAGCGTGCGATACTGGAACCGCTTTGTATTATGTTATCATCTTACGCACCGCATATTTGTGAAGAGATCTGGAAGAAATTAGGTTATGAGCAAACAGTAGTCGATGCAGTTTTTCCGGAACTGGATGAATCTCACTTAGTGGAGGATAGTTTCGAATATCCCGTGTCGGTAAATGGCAAGTTGAGATTTAAATTGGAGCTGCCATCCGACATGCAAAAGCAGCAAGTTGAAGAGAAAGTACTTGAGGCTGAAGACCTACAGAAATGGCTTAAGAACGGCAATCCGCCGAAAAAAATAATTGTCGTTCCGGGAAGGATCGTCAATGTAGTTGTATGATTATTATTTTTGTATATTGAAACCATGGAATTATTAAAGCAACATATCGAAGCGCTGATCTTTTCAGCCGAGTTAAGTGTAAAAGCTCAAGACATACATTCATGTTTGAAAACCATTTATGGATGGGATGTCGAGATCGAGCAGGTGAATGATTGTATCAATGAATTGATCGAAAAATATAAGAATGAAGAATATTCATTTGAGATCGTTGAGATCGCTGATGGATTTCGGTTCTTCAGTAAGAAAGAATTCCATGCTTCAATTCAAGCATTGAATCAACTAAAAAACAAGAAAAGACTTTCAACCGCTGCGATGGAGACACTTTCGATCATCGCATATAAGCAACCGGTCACTAAACCGGAAATGGAACAGATCAGAGGTGTCAGTTGTGATTACAGTGTTCAGAGATTACTTGAAAAAGAATTGATCGAGATCAAAGGTAAATCTGACACTCCAGGTAAACCGCTTTTATATGTCACAAGTAAAACCTTTATGGATTACTTCGGATTGAGCTCGGTTAAAGAACTTCCACAGTTAAAAGACCTCAAAAAAGAAACCGAAAGTGAAATAGGTACACCAGTAGAATTAGAAAATGATTAAACCCGGATTGCCATTTCTTGTCCAATGGGCGATGAAATGCATATACCGATATATCATATTAGTTCTGTTTTTCAGCTCTTTTAGCACTGATGCTCAAAGAGATCTGCGAAAAGTAGAGAATAATGCCTTCAGAACCAGTGAAATACTGGAATTTAAGGTCCATTATGGATTTGTTAATGCAGGTGAAGCCAAGCTTGAGATCAGAGATGAACTTAAGACTTTTGGCGACAGAACCTGTTATCATATTATAGGTACAGGCCGAAGTACCGGTGCTTTTGATTGGTTTTTTAAGGTTCGAGACCGTTATGAGACTTTCCTGGATACTGAAGCCATCATTCCATGGTATTTCAAAAGAAACATTCAAGAAGGTGGATAT
>JABDMM010000027.1 GCA_013001465.1 Chitinophagales bacterium
TCCTAAGTGAGGACAGGATTTCTGATGACGAGGTTAAAACTTTTGTTACCAATACTCAAAGCAAACAAAATCCGACCGAACTCTTTAATCGCTTCGATCGGTTTCATGATTTCAAGGAATTTATCGAGAAAAAATTTATCGAGCATAAGCTCACAAATAATAATTGGAATGTATCGAAGACTGCTGAAGTACTCGATATCCAAAGGAGTCACTTGTATAATAAAATTGAAAAGTTCGAGTTGAAGCGGACTTAGATCTCAAACGTCTTTCCTTCCTCAGCAATTTCAGTATTTGGAAAGACGCTTTGCGCTTCTTCCAGAAAGGTCTCCAAGCTTTTATAACGTGCAGAGAAGTGGCCGATGATCAATTTCTCCGCTTTAGATTTTATTGCTGCTTCAGCTGCCTGCCGTGCGGTTGAATGATAAGTCTCTCTGGCTCTCACACTTAGCTCCTCTGGGAATGTCGCCTCATGGTATAGAAGCGTTACATTCTTTATAATTTCCAAATAGGATTCAGAAAATAAGGTATCCGAAATAAAAGCATAGCTTTTAAGTTTTTCTGCAGGTTTGGTCAATTCGTGGTTGGAAATCTTCAATCCCTCCCGATTTAGATCTTCCCCCTTCTTAATACTGCGAATTTCATCTATACTCAAGCTGTACTCGCTTATCTTATCAGGTATAATTCTAAGCGGCTTCTGATTCTGGCGGAAGAGAAAACCTTTGGTGGCAACTCTGTGAATTAGTGGAAATGCAGTGACTGAAATTTCATCATCGTTGTATATAACAGAAGACATTTCAGGTAAAAGATGAAACTTCAGTTCAAAGGAGAGTTTAAGATCACTTACGGAGATATTCGTATCGATGATCTCCTCCAACCCTTCGGGACCATAAATATTGAGATCTTTTTTCCGACCGTTTAGATTCAGTGAAGTTATTAAGCCGATCAATCCATAAAAGTGATCGCCGTGGAGATGGGAAATGAATATTGTATTTAAGTTTCTGAACTTAACACCATAAGATTGAAACTGCATTTGAGTTCCTTCGCCACAATCTATTAGAAATTGCTGAGATGATGTTCTTAAAATTTGTGCTGTGGGATGCCTTCCGTAGGCTGGAGTAGCGGAACTGTTTCCAAGTATGAGAACTTCAAATCTCATACATGATTCTTAGCTTCTGAGGTCTCTCTCCAATTCTTCCATCATGACGAAATCGGCAGCTTCCTGCTCAGTAGGAATGATATTTAATATGCTGTCTAGTTGGGAGATCTTGATAAGCTTATTGATATTGTCATTTAGGTGGGTAAGAACAAAAGTTCCATTTGCATCTTTACACAGCCTGTTTCCAATGAGGATAGCGCTGAGTCCGGATGAATCAATGTATTCTACCTCTGAAAGATTGAGTACGATATTCTTAACACCTTCCGCATTTAGCAATACGAATTCAGATTTAAGTTTTGGAGCATTTATACTGAGTAACTTCTCTTCACTCAATTTGAAAACGCAAAACTTGTCTTTTTTATCTACAGAAAACTTCATACTTATCTTTTATCGGTTCAAAAATGCATTCTTTTAAATTAAATTTCAAGAATTTTCGTCTTATTTTTCCCACTTCCTAATCCTTATTACGGTTTTATACGTATTATATTTTAGTAGCAACATTTTTAGTTTATTGTCGATTCAAACTTTTGTAACGGTTTGATGGTTATAATAGGTAATTTTGTCTATCTTTCTTAGACATATTTATTGGCTTAATTTTTGACATTTTTATTGTATGGAAGCAAAGTTTTCACCGAAAGTAAAAGAAGTAATATCCTACAGCAGAGAAGAAGCTCTTCGACTGGGGCATGATTACATAGGGATCGAACATTTGTTACTAGGTCTTATCCGAGAAGGTGAGGGCTTGGCGATCAAAGTTTTAAAATCACTTGATGTTGATACTGTCAAATTGAGAAAATCAATTGAAGATTCAATAAAAGATAAAATATCAAAACATACGTACAATTCAGGTAGCTTACCACTAACGAAGCAGGCTGAAAAAGTTTTGAAGATTACCGTTCTCGAAGCTAAGGTGTTGAAGAGCGATATGATAGGAACGGAGCATCTTTTGCTTTCGATCCTTAAGAATAAAGATAATGTGGCGACTCAGTTACTAAATCAATTTGATATAGATTATGAGATCTTCAAAGCAGAACTCGATTATGTTCAGCATGAAGTAACTGATGAGTTAACTAACGACCCTTCAGATGATGATGTGTTTGAAGATGATAAGGAAAGAGAGTTTTCAGGTTCAAGAAAAAGCTCTTCTTCAAAATCTAAGACGCCCGTACTGGATAATTTCGGAAGAGATGTTACCAGACTCGCTGAAGATGGTAAATTAGATCCTATCGTTGGTAGGGAAACTGAGATTGAAAGGGTTTCTCAAATCCTAAGTAGAAGAAAAAAGAATAACCCAATTCTAATTGGAGAGCCTGGTGTAGGTAAAACTGCAATTGTAGAAGGATTGGCATTAAGGATCATTCAAAGGAAAGTTTCCAGAGTCCTTTTTGATAAGCGTATCGTTATGCTAGATCTTGCAGCGCTTGTCGCAGGAACTAAATATCGGGGGCAGTTCGAAGAAAGAATGAAAGCGATCATGAATGAACTTGAGAAGAATAGAGATGTTATCCTCTTTATTGATGAGATACATACTATTGTAGGTGCAGGTGGTGCAACAGGTTCTCTCGATGCTTCAAATATTTTTAAACCAGCTTTAGCTCGTGGTGAATTGCAAGCTATCGGGGCTTCTACTCTTGATGAGTACAGACAGTACATAGAAAAAGACGGAGCTCTTGATCGAAGATTTCAGAAAGTGCTCGTAGACCCTCCAACTCCGGAAGAAACGATCACCATTCTTTCTAATATTAAAAATAAGTATGAAGAATATCATAATGTAAATTATGAAAATGAAGCGATCAAAGCTTGCGTAAAGCTCAGCACAAGATATATCACTGATCGATTCTTACCGGATAAGGCGATCGATGTCATGGATGAAGTGGGTGCCAGAGTACATCTTAAAAATATTCATGTTCCTGAAAATATCATCGAACTTGAAAAACAGATCGAGGAGATCAAATCAGAAAAAAATAAGGTCGTTAAAAGTCAGAGATACGAGGAAGCTGCAAGGTTAAGAGATTCTGAAAAGAAACTCTTAGAGGAACTCGATGGTGCGAAAGAGCAATGGGAAGAAGACTCTAAAACAATGAGATATCCTGTCAGTGAGGAAGATATTGCCGAAGTAGTTGCAATGATGACAGGTATTCCAGTAAACAAGATCGCTCAAAGCGAAAATAGTAAACTCGTACAAATGGCCTCAGGTCTTCAAGAGCACGTTGTAGGACAGGATGAAGCAATTTTGAAGATCACAAAAGCGATCCAGAGAAATCGAGTGGGACTAAAAGACCCTAACAAACCAATTGGAACTTTCATCTTCTTAGGCCCAACAGGGGTTGGTAAAACAGAATTAGCCAGAGCAATTGCGAAATATCTATTCGACTCAGATGATACTTTAGTAAGAATCGATATGAGTGAATACATGGAGAAGTTCTCTGTCTCGAGACTGATAGGTGCTCCTCCAGGGTACGTTGGATACGAAGAAGGTGGTCAGCTTACTGAAAAAGTACGTCGTAAGCCATACTCTGTGATACTTTTAGATGAGATCGAAAAAGCTCATCCAGACGTCTTTAATATTCTGCTTCAGGTTTTTGATGATGGTATCTTAACAGATGGTCTTGGAAGAAAAGTTGATTTCAAGAACTGCTTGATCATCATGACTTCAAATATTGGTGCAAGAGATCTGAAAGATTTCGGAGCAGGTGTTGGATTTGCTACAAAATCTAAGGTCGATCAGGTCGAAGAGCATAGTAAAGGTGTTATTGGTAAAGCCTTGAAAAAGACTTTCTCTCCTGAGTTTCTTAACAGAATTGACGACGTGGTGATCTTCAATTCTCTGAAAAAAGAACACATTCACGAGATCATCGATATCGCACTCAAAGATGTTTATTTCAGATTAAGCGAACTTGGATATGAGATAAAGCTTACAAATGCAGCGAAGGATTATCTTGCGGATAAAGGATACGATCCAAATTATGGAGCGAGACCATTACATCGGGCGATCCAAAAATATCTTGAAGATCCACTCGCAGAACAGATCCTTAATTCAGAGATCAAGGATGGTGATGTTCTGCATGTAGATCTCGATAAAAAAGAGATGAAACTTAAGATCTTAATTAAGGCGAAGAAGAAAAAGTCGGAAGCAGAGTCCAACTAGACTAATCCTGCTTCACTAATTCCATTATTTCTTTACTTACTCCCACGGAGGAGAAGCCCCCATCATGATAAAGATTCTGCATGGTGACCATTCTTGTGTAGTCTGAGAACATTGCTACACAAAATGCCGCGCATGAATCTGAAGTTGCATTGCCTAAAGGTGACATCTTATCGGCATAGTGGTAAAAGGAATCGAAACCGGCAATCCCTGATCCGGCCGTAGTCATCGTTGGAGATTGGGACACTGTGTTTACGCGGACATTCGCTTTCTTTCCGTACCTGAATCCAAACGATCTTGCGATTGATTCAAGTACAGATTTTGCTTCAGCCATATCGTCATAACCGGGAAATGAGCGCTGTGCTGCAATATAAGAGAGAGCTAAAACTGAACCCCAATCATTAATAGCATTCATATTGTAGGCTACCTGCATGACCTTGTGGAAAGATAACGCAGAAATATCGAGCGTCTTCAAAAAGAAATCATAATTCAAATCTGTATAAGGTTTTGATTTACGAACATTTGGTGACATACCAATAGAATGTAGAACGAAATCAATACCCCCATAAGTCTCTTTCGCTTCTCCGATCAAAGCATTGAGATCTTCCAAACTAGTCGCGTCAGCTGGAATTACTTTGCTGTTGCATTTTTCACCTAACTCCTGGATCTTTCCCATTCTCAATGCTACAGGAGCATTACTTAAAATAAACTCCGCTCCTTCTGATTTAGCCTTCTCAGCGACTTTCCAGGCTATTGAATTTTCGTCCAGTGCACCAAATATGATTCCTTTCTTTCCTTCTAGAATTCCCATACATCTTATTTTATTCCGGCTAATATAGAAATTATAATCTTCAATATTATCCTGAAAATCTGACTTTCAGCTGGCTATTTTTACCTTGAGATATTTGGTAAAACATTAATAATGTGTGATATTTATGTTAAGCATACCTGAGATATTTATAAATAGGACAAAATGCACTTGAAACCCTTTTAACCTCAGGATAATAGCCAAAAACCCTAGTAATGAATAAGTGTTTGAGAATATGGATCAAGGTGGTCTTTGTTTTTCTGTTTTTTGGATTCTGTAAATCAGTTTCTTCTCAGGATCTTCTTCCGTTAACCGATTCAACCTGCATGATCAATTTCAACAAATTGTCCCATGGAGAGGTAACGTTGGAGCAGTTCAACTCATCTGGAATTCACATTTCCGCTGTAGCAAATGGAAATGGGATCTCATTACCATTGATTTTTAATACCGATCTGAATGGCACAGGTGAAGCCAGTTTAGAAGTGGATCAGGGCAATATACTAATTGTGCCAAATGATACTATCGACAGTGATAATAATGGTTTTGTAGATAATCCCGAACCTGAAAATAATGGAGGTGAAACGTTCATAGATTTTGATAATCCCGTTGAAACCTATTCTATGATGGTAGTTGGCAATGTGAACTTTCCATCAGTGATCATAAAAGCAAGTGATGCCAATGGTAACATCATTGCTATATTTAGTTCTACCTCGGGAATGAGTGTTCAGACTGTAAATATTCGAGCTAGCAATGTTTCTCGCTTAGTTTTCTTTAATACAGGTCGAAGTGGGTTTGGAAAAGTAGTAATAGGATGCGATGACTTTCCACTTCAAGGGCGAATTGATGTTGCGGCAAAATCTTGCGATACGAATTCTGTAAATATCAATAAGCTCTGCGCAAATGTTTTTGGTGGTGATCCACCGTATACTTATCAGTGGAGCGCTCAGGCTGGAAATGCAACAACACCATGTATAACTCAAGTGACTCCTGGCTTTTATAAACTTACTGTTTATGACTCCTCAGGTGATTCTGTTGTGGCTATGAAAAATTTCAGCCCTTGTATAAAACCAAAATTCAAACCTCCAACAGGTGGTAAACTTGACGATCTCATCGGCTCTGAGCTGAGTTCTTTAGCCACTGCGGCAGATTCACTTGGTCTTGATACGTTAGCAGATGAAGCGAAGGATGTTTTTATTTTCTCAAACGATAGCGTTTATATCGAGATCATCGTTCAGGAAAATCAAAAGAGTGCTGTTCTGGCTTTATTACAAACTGCAGATTATGGTTTAACTAAAATTATAGATAATGGTGCGAATTCGCTCATAATCACGGGCAAGTTCCCAATAGCAAATTTGCAAAAACTAGATAGTCTACCTACTCTTATTAATTACGTAAGACCTTTGTTCCCTGCTTTAGAAAGTGTTGGACTGGTTACTTCACTTGGTGACGTTTCTATGCTTTCAAATTTCGCAAGAAATGGTTTCGGAGTCGATGGTGAAGGTGTAAAAATCGGAGTGATCTCTAATAGCTATAATACTATTCTGGGTAATCCTGCACAGATCGATATCCTGAATGGCGACCTGCCAGGCTTAAGTAATCCAGATTACTCAAAACCTATCTCTGTGCTAAAAGAATACCCTTTTGGGATTCAAACGGATGAAGGTAGAGCAATGCTGCAAATAGTTCACGATGTTGCTCCTGCAGCGGAGTTAGCCTTCCGAACCGGTTTTATTTCTGCCGGAGATTTCGCATTAGGAATCGATGCACTCAAAAATGATAGTTGTGATATTATCGTCGATGATGTCACTTATATCACAGAACCGTTTTTTCAGGATGGAGTTATTGCAAAAGCTGTTGATAATGCTAAAAGTGATGGAGTTACCTACTTTACATCTGCCGGAAATTACGGTGATCAATCATACACTTCTAATTTTAACGGTACTACACCACCTGTGGGAATCTTGAGTGGCTTCGCACACGATTTTGGAGGTGGAGATATTTTCCAGCAGGTATCACTTCAGCCCGGATCATACTTGATCGTTCTTCAATGGGAGGACTCCATCTACTCTTTGGGTCAGACTCAAACAGGAACAAACCTGGATCTTGACATATACCTGACTTATGATAACGGAAATACCGTCTTCGGTTTCAATAGGAACAATATTGGTGGAGATCCCATTGAAATATTACCATTCAATGTCCTTGGTGCCACGACTTCAAACATTATGATCACCAGTTCCAGCAATACTCCGGTAAGATTTAAGTATATCGTGTTTAAAGGAGATATGGAAATACTTGAGCATCAACAGGGAAATTCTACGATCGTTGGTCAGGCAAATGCTGATGGAGCAATTACAGTAGGTGCAGTGCTTTACTCTAATACACCGGCATTTGGGGTTGATCCTCCTACAATTGCCTCATTTTCTTCTATTGGAGGAACTCCGGTACATGGTGTTGTAAGGAATAAACCTAATATAACCGGACCAAACGGCATCAATACAACCGTAGATCTTGGAGGCTTTAACATCGATAATGATCTGTTCCCTAACTTTTTTGGAACATCTGCATCTGCTCCTCACGCTGCGGCAGTTGGAGCTCTATTGATAGAAGCTAGAAGGAAATTCTTTAACTCAACTCCGGATCCGGATGCTATCAGAGATTTTTTACAGGATCATGCCATCGATATGGATTCTGTGGGGTTCGATAGAATTTCCGGACATGGATTTGTGAATGCCGCCGAAATTTTGTCGTCCTTCGCTAATCCGTCCCCTGTAATTATTGATATCGAGTTACCCGACTCTTCGATCGTTCCGGGAACCGTACCTTTCATTGTAACTATTATCGGTGAATATCTGGATTCATCATCAATTGTGTTGATTCGCGGTGACACTGTTCCTACAACAGTGATCAGCTCTAACGAGATCAATGCTCAGATCCCGACTTTTACCGGAAACCCTCCAATACAAATTCTAACTCCAAGTACTACTCCAAGCGGTATCGATGGAGGACTAACAGACTCACTTTTCTTCTTCACTCCGGATAAAAAAGATCTGATCATCACCGCTCATAATAAGACTAAACTTTACGGCGAAGTTTTACCAGATTTCACAGTTACGATTTTGGTTGATAGTGTGCCTCTGGATAGTACAGGCTTGACTTTGAGTGATATTGGTCTCGATTCTTTAATGTTTTTAACTCCAGCCGGACCTCTCAGTAATGTTGGGATTTACTTTATTCGACCATTTATCGATCCTCTGGATCCTTCAGATTCTACCGATATCGCTTTATTGGAACAGTACACTTTCACATTTGTAGATGGCTTTCTGTCTGTTGAACCTCTTGAAATTACGATTACTGCTGAAGATACTACAGTGCTGGTAGGAGAACCACTAGGGGACTTTACTTTTAACTATTCTTTCGAGGACTCACTGATCGATTCCTCTGGTTTCATATTAAATCAGGTTATCAATAGTCATACTGTTAATTATGCAACTGAGATCGCATTGGTAGATGCCAGGCCATTGGTAAATGGGCAACAGCTCGATTCAATTGATCTCTTGAATCTTAGTTTTATAGCTAGTGCCAGAGCACTAGTAAATGCCAGACCGTTGGTGAACGCCAGACCTTTGGTTAATGGCACGTTCACATTTGATACTACTTTTATAGTCGACCTTTCTGTTGAATCCATATTTAATTATTATCAGGATTCTGCGAACGCTATGCTAGTAAATGCCAGACCTCTGGTAAATGCAAGAGCATTAGTAAATGCCAGACCTTTAGTAAATGGAAGCGCAATTGTTGACGCAAGGCCGCTGGTAAATGGCTCGGGTATATTGAATAGCAGCGCTTCTTCCAACGACGAGTTAAACATTGCAGCTATAATAGATGAAGCTGATGTTAATGCTCCTTCTGGTGACACATTGTTTGAATTCCGACCGATTACATTGATCACAGGAGTTAAATCAGGTAAACACTTTATAGTTCCTGGTGCATTGATAAATCCTAATTTCATTGTTGCATATGACTTTGGAAAATTATCTATTCAACCAAGATTGTCAGCAAACTATGTGAGTTGTTACAACGCAAAAGATGGTACTGCTACTGTAGATTCAACTGGAGGATATGCTCCTCACACATATGTATGGGATGTTGCTACAGGACCTCAAACGACTAAAACAGCAACCGGCTTAAGTCCGGGTACTTACTGTGTTACTGTTACAGACAGTTCAGGTTGTGTTTCTTCGAATTGTATTACTATAACTGAACCATCTGAGATACTACTTTCAACATCTTTCATAGACGTACTTTGTTCGGGTACTGGAATAATATCAGTTTCAGCAACAGGAGGCGAACCGCCTTATACCTATGAATGGGATAGTTCAGCCGGGGGAAAAACAACTTCAACAGTTTCTGGTTTACAAGCAGGGGTATATTGTGTTACGGTTACAGATAGCACCGGATGTGATAAAGACACCTGTGTGATCGTTAACTCAGCAGGTGTGCTCATCGTAAGTGCTTCATCGGATGATGTGACATGTTTTGATGGGTCGGATGGCTCAGTGACAGCAGCTGTAAATGGAGGTACGCCACCATACATATATAGTTGGAGTAGCGGTGATAATACTTCTTCGGTTTCCGGACTATCTGCAGGAACTTATACTGTCACCGTTACTGATACTAATTTATGTGCTGCAACGGACACAGTTAATATTAGTGAACCTTCTGTACTCCAACTAAATATTCTTAAATCCGATGTGAGCTGCAATGGCGGAAATAATGGCTCAGCAAATGCTTTGGTAAGCGGAGGAACACCTTCATATACATATAACTGGTCAAACGGAAGTAATACTCAAAGCATTGGCAACCTTTCTTCGGGGACATATAATTTGACAGTCACCGACTCTCAGGCTTGTACTGTTACAAACTCAGTCTTTATCGACGAACCAACGGCCATAACGAAAACTATTTCGACTATTGCCGTTAGTTGCTTTGGAGGAAGTGATGGCATAGCAAGCATTAATACAGCAGGAGGAACTCCTCCGTACTCCTTTTTATGGAGTAGTAATGCTGCAGATCAAACTTCAAGCACAGCAACTGGGCTGAAAGCAGGATCCTATTTTGTGACAGTTACAGATGCGAATGCATGCACAAAGAGTGCTAATGCGGTTGTTAGTACTCCAGGCAAGATCAAGCTTACATTCAATACAAAAAACACTTCGGAAATTGGATTCAGCGATGGAAAGGCAACAGTTATTCCGAGCGGTGGGGTAACACCCTATACTTACATGTGGGATGCTTCAGCCGGATCACAGACTACTTCTAAAGCGACAGGATTGTCTGCAGGAAACTATCTGGTTTCTGTTTTGGATATTAATAACTGCCTCAAAACCGGGCTCGTTGTTGTCAAAGACCCAAAACCACTTGGAGTCAATATAGTTGGTTATGATACGATCTGCATCGGATCCGGTACTTATGACTTAGAAGCAAAAGCATTTGGTGGAAAAGCTCCATATATGTTTGAGTGGGATGCAGCCACAGGGAATCAAACTACATCAACAGTAATTGGATTAACTGCAGGCGAATACTGTGTTACCGTCAAAGATAGTGTGGATTCTATTGCAACAGTTTGTGTGGTTCTTGTAGCTGCAGATATTTTACAAATCGCAATGTCTAAAACAAATGTAAGTTGCCATGGATTGAATGATGGAATGATCACAGCAAATGTGACCGGAGGTGATCTGCCGTATAAATATTACTGGGATGTCAATGCCGATTTTGCTAATTTGAAAACGGTTGATTCTTTAAGCCCAAATTTATACAGTCTTTTAGTTATAGATGCCAATGGCTGCAGAATAACCGGGAACTCCACAATTACTCAACCCCTTAAGCTTCAGGCAAGTTTGACAGCAGTTAACGCTAAATGTAATGGACAGTGCAGCGGAAGATTGACACTTACCGCCACAGGAGGTAATGGAGGATACAAACTTAGGTATGGAACTTTGAATGCAACTTTTCCGGGAGCTGTATCTGCAAAGAACATTTGTCCCGGATTTTACGAAGTTGAAGTCTCGGATTTAAAGGGATGTATCGATAGTACATCCGTTGTTGTTGGAGAACCGGATACAGTTGGAATTCATTTTGCCACAGTTAAAGGAACTTGTGGCAGTTGTGATGGATCTGCGACAATGACTTTGAGTGGAGGTAATGGCGGTTTTAAATATAGAGTGGGAAGCTCAACCTATAATTATAATAGCCCGGTAACTGCCAATAATATCTGCTCTGGAACATACACCGTAAAGGTTGCTGATAACAAAGGATGTTTTAGACAGAAAGATCTGATCATGGGTTGTAATGTAACACAGGAGTTGAAGAATGAGCATATCAACACAATTCAGGATAAAATGTCGATTAATTTATATCCTAGTCCGATAATAAAATATGGAAAATTAATATTAAAATTGCCTTATGATGTTCTGGAATTAGAAATTCTGATTTATAATTCTATTGGGCAATTAGTAATGAATATGAGTAAACATGAAATAAAGGCGGGTAAAGAACACACACAAGCGATCGACAGGAGTCAGCTCCCTGGCGGTTTATACATGTTGAAATTGTATGCAGATAAAGTGGAGATTTATTCATCTCCTCTCATATTTGCACCAATAAAACATTAAAAGCGAAAACCACAATACCTTTATTAGTAGCATATTCAAGTGTCAGAGAGACTAATTATTATCTCTCCGGTAAAAGAATTTGAAATTGCAAATAATTAACATCTGTAAATAGATGTTTAGTAGTTTGTTTAGAAGAGATGTGTCGTAATGCGAGTTTTTGATGATAACAATAATAATATACAAATTGAAAATAATATTGATTACAAATCACTTTAATTCTTATAGATATATAGATATAAGTGAATCTGGTATGAAGTCCGTGCAATATATTTCCAAAAAATAATTATTATTATTTTTTTTATGTATATATTTTTCATAATTTTGAGAGTCTCTAGGTGTATAAGTAGTGTAGAAACTATTTATATACAGATGAGAAAAATTATAATTTGAACTGCTATTAGTTTAGCCTTAACCGAGTAACCGAGTATTATGAAAAAGCCTTTATTCTTATTAGGGATATGCATATCGTGCATCTTCCTATTGTCACCTTATTTAGTCCATGCTGATGCAAACTGTGCAACCGGAAATCTTGCTGCATATGTTGTGAAGAAAGATATTAGTTGTCCAGGAGCAAATGATGGCGAAGCTACTATAATAGCCAGTGGTGGTTTTGGGTCGTATAGCTTCCAGTGGGACAATAATGCTGGCAATGCAACAACTTCTACTATCAAGAACCTTTCAGCAAATAATAGCGTGGCTATTTACAGTGCAGTTGTTTCGGACGAGAAAGGCTGTAAGAAAACGGTCAATGTGAAGATATATGAACCTACACCACTAAATCTTGTATGCAGCGGGGTCGATCCTAATTGTTTTTCAGGATCCGATGGATTTACGACGGTTGCGGTTTCTGGTGGGACAATGCCATATACTTATCAATGGGATGATGTTGCGACACAAACTACAGATACAGCTTTTGGTCTTGCTGCCGGAACATACACGGTCATAGTAACAGATTTCAATGGATGTATGGATACATGTTCGGTTGTGTTAGGAGAACCAACTCCATTGGACAATTCATTTACAGTTGTTGATGTAAAGTGTCCGGGGGGGAGTAATGGGAAAATTACAGCTAATCCTTCAGGAGCAACACCTCCTTATACTTACCAATGGGATGCAAACGCGAAAAATAAAATTTCAAAAACAGTTTCCGGATTAAAAGCCGGTTCTTATGTTGTAACTATTACCGACGATAATGGTTGTTCTGCTGCTTATAAAGGCGTGGTTGGCCAACCCGATCTCATCATGGGTAAGACGTCATCTCAGGATGTGATTTGTCCTGGTAGCTCTGATGGAATGGCACAAGTTGCTGTAACCGGAGGAACTCCTCCATATTCTTACAAATGGAATGACCCTGCTTCACAAACTACTAGTAAAGCCAGTGGATTATCTGCTGGAATGTATATGGCTACCATCACAGATGCTAATGGATGTATTGGTATTGCTAAAGCATTTATCGGCGGACCTGATCCATTCGATGTAACTCCTTTTGTTCAGGATAATATTTGTTTCGGCGATTCAAATGGAACCATAACTCTTATGGTAAGTGGTGCGACTCCGCCTTATTCATATCAGTGGGAAACTGGAGACTCAACCTCATCTGTTTCTGGTCTTACTGCCGGGATGTATAGTTATACAATTACCGATGCTGAAAACTGCACTTACGTCGATTCAAGTGCTGTAGCGGAGCCTTCTCAGATATTTCTTTCTGGTTTAACTCTGGATGCAACTTGTAATGGTATTTGTGACGGGCAAGCTTTTGTTATTGCATTCTTCGGTGCAGCACCATACTCATATCTCTGGAATTATGGAGCAGACACGAATATTGTCATGGATCTATGTGCTGGTGATTATATGGTCACTGCAACTGATGATAATGGATGTTCAGTAACAGATACGTTTGAAGTTATTGAACCGGATCTTTTAATTGTAACTACAAGTGCTATAGATGAATTATGTAATGGGTCAGGAGATGGGAAGATAAATACACTTGTAACCGGTGGAAATCCCGATACTATTTTCTATTCGTGGAGTAATGGACAATTTAAACCTTCTGCAGATAGCTTATCTCCTGGGATATATACTGTGACTGTGACAGATCCAAAAGGTTGTTCAGCTACAGCAACAGATACGATAAATAAACCTGCGCCATTGGTGGCAGGCAAAAATCTACAAGGCGGAAATACTACCCCTGTTACCTGCAATGGTGACATGGATGGTACAGCAAACGTTCTTATAAGTGGAGGTACTCCCCCTTATTCTTATCTCTGGTCTAATGGAGATACAACTCAGACAATTACTAATTTGTCAGGAGGTATTTATAAATGTACTGTTACTGATGCGAATGGATGTTCATTGATTAGCACTGTATCAGTATTTGAACCACCAGTATTGACGGCAACAATATCAGAAAATCCATCAAACTGTTTTGGTGCATGCGATGGAACTGCTTCTGTATCTGTAGCAGGAGGAAATCCTCCTTATAAATATGCTTGGTCTAATGGAGATACTACAGCAAGTGTTTCAGGATTATGTTCAGGTGATTATAAAGTAACAATCTCAGATGCGAAACAATGTAGTATTATAGATTCGATAACAGTTAATCAGCCTCCAACCTTAAAATCCTCAGCAACCAAGACAGATGTTAGTTGCCAGGGAGCTTGTAATGGAACTGCTTCTGCG
>JABDMM010000052.1 GCA_013001465.1 Chitinophagales bacterium
AATGAAGCTCCATTGTACTGTATACGTGCAAAAAAGCGCATCTAATCGGCTAGGCAGCCTTGAGTTTCTGAAGTTTGGACTTACTCAGCTTTTGCTGGATGTAATCGACATCTACGACAAGTCGATCCACATTTTTCTGAGACGGAATTTCAAACATTGCATCTGTCATTACCAACTCACAAATCGAACGTAGTCCCCTGGCACCTAATTGATATTCCATTGCTTTCTCAGCAATATATTGAATCGCCTCATCACTAAATTCTAATTCTACATCCTCAAGCTCAAATAGCTTTTGATATTGCTTTATAAGCGCATTTTTTGGCTCAGCCAATATCCGCTCTAAGGTTCCCACATCAAGTGGATTTAGATAGGTTAAGACGGGCACCCTGCCGATCAATTCAGGAATAAGTCCAAAAGTCTTGATATCCTTTTGGGTTACATACTGCAAAAGGTTTTCCTTGTCCAGAGCTTCCTGTTCCTTCTTACCATAGCCGATAACCTGTGTATTAAGCCTTCGGGCGATGACCTTGTCTACACCGTCAAATGCACCACCACAGATAAATAGGATATTCTCCGTATTCATTTTGATCATTTTCTGATCTGGGTGCTTTCTTCCACCTTGTGGCGGAACATTGACTTCTGTTCCTTCCAATATTTTTAACAAAGCTTGCTGAACCCCTTCCCCTGATACATCTCTGGTAATACTCGGATTATCACTCTTTCTGGCAACCTTATCAATTTCATCTATGTAAACGATTCCTCTCTCAGCCATGCTCACATTGTAATCACAAACCTGGAGTAATCTGCTTAATATACTTTCCACATCTTCACCTACATACCCTGCCTCGGTCAAAACTGTTGCATCGACAATGGTAAAGGGTACCTCAAGAAGACGCGCTATGGTTTTGGCCAGTAGCGTTTTCCCTGTGCCGGTTTCTCCAACAAATAAAATGTTTGATTTTTCAATCTCTACTCCGTCGTCCTTTACCTCCTGATTGAGTCTTTTAAAGTGGTTGTATACTGCAACAGACAGAACTTTCTTTGCTTCATTCTGACCAATTACATACTTATCGAGATGATTCTTGATTTCAACCGGTGTCTTGATCTTAACTTGAGCAACCTCTTGTTTCGCATGATCTGCTTTGTTGTCCAATTCCGTTTCGATTATTTCTCCGGCTTGCTCAACACACATATCACAGATGTGACCGTCTATACCCGCAATGAGCATTTCGACCTCTCGTTTTTCTCTACCACAAAAAGAACATCGTGTATCTTTCATTTTTCTCTTTCGTTGTATTCCGTAAAGGTAAGAAGTAAAAAGTAAGAGCTTTGAAAATCATTAGACCCTCAAAGCTCTACGTATAATTCTTTAGAAATATTAGTTAAGCTTTACCGGCTGCTCTATCAAGAACCTCATCAATCAAACCATATTCTTTCGCTTCTGTAGCTGTCAGCCAATTATCTCGATCACAATCTTTTTCAATCGTTTCATAATTCTGTCCGGTACAGTTGGCCAGAATCTCGTATAACTCCTTCTGCATTTGCTTGATCAGCTTATAGGATATCTCCATATCCGAAACCTGCCCCTGCATACCTCCTAATGGTTGGTGAATCATCACCCGGCTATGTGGTAAACAAGTTCTTTTGCCTTTTTGTCCAGCAGTCAACAATACAGCTCCCATTGAAGCGGCCAGGCCAGTACAGATCGTCGAAACATCAGGGGATACATATTGCATTGTATCGTAGATCCCTAAACCAGCGATCACACTACCTCCAGGGCTATTGATGAACATATTTACATCTCTCTTTGGATCAGTAGATTCCAAAAAAAGTAGCTGTGCTTGTATTACGTTGGCAACATAATCGTTCACCGGAACACCCATAAAGATGATTCTGTCCATCATCAATCTGGAAAAAACATCCATCCCAACGATATTCATTTGTCGTTCTTCAATGACCTGAGGCGTGAATCCTTGAATATTAGGAACTGTAGTCGGAACAGATTGCTGCATATACTTTTCTAAATGCATGCTATTCATCCCATGATGCTTGGTAGCGTACTTAAAAAACTCTTTGTGATCTATCATCGTTTAGAAAGGGTTTATAGGTAAGTTAAGTGGAAGTATAATTTGATATACGTGACTTGAATGATTCGGTTATATAATTACAGATCAAGCTATAAAAAGTTGAGTTGTACTGCTCTATTCCGCTTGATAAATTTCCTTTGCAATTTCTCTTAAGTCATCCATTTCAACCATATTATCCTCAAGATTTACAGTTGACTTCAATTGCTCAAAAATTTTCTGTCC
>JABDMM010000072.1 GCA_013001465.1 Chitinophagales bacterium
CCATCGATCATAGCAGCATAGATCACAGCCATACCATTTGTATCGACAAAGACAGCAATATTATTGCAAACGGCTTCAGGATCAGTATTGTCCTGAACATCGATCTGCGTTACACAATTATTGATATTACCAGATAGATCCATCGCAGTTAAAGTAACAGATACAAATCCAACATCGCTACAGTCGAATTTATCCTGACTCATATATAGGGTATCAATTCCGCAATTATCGAAACTGTTGTTATGAACTGCAGCAACCGGCACAGTGACTTCTCCACTTATTGGATCCAGCGGCGCCCCAACATCTTGAATACAGAATACGGAAGGAGCTTGATTATCATTGACTGTAACCAACGTTTTGCAAGTGTCTTTTTCGCCGGTTTTGAGATTTTCATAAATAAAAGTGATCTCTGTGGTTCCTACCGGATATTTACCGCTGGCATCGGCACCACCGGAGTCTCCAAGAGCGTAATGATATATCGTATCATTGGCTGCGGTATCCAATCTTTCCGCGATCACACCACTTACAGTGGCAAAGCATTTGTTTGGGTCTGTTTTAACTATGACATTGCCTGGGCAGATCAGATCGAAAGAATCCTGGCAAGCTTGCGTATTGCATGCCATCATTTCAATAGTATCCGGGCAAGCAAGCCCGCCATTTGATGGATAAACCAAAATGTCACGCGTTCTTGTTTTCATTCCTCCACCGCAGGATGTGTCGCATGCAGACCATGGTGACCATGGACCAACAACACAGTCGACAGAGTCTATACAACCCTTTAATGTTATTATTTGAAGTCCGTAAGTTGTATTACCACAAATATCGCTCGAGCTCCAAATTCGGTGGATCGTTGTATCATTAGCCAAAGTATCATAATATGACACGGATAAAGTATCGATGCTGAACAAACAAGTATCAAATGCAGTTGCCACACCCAAAGAATCTGCGGAAGTATCTGCATCACAACTGATCATGATATCCATTGGAATTATAAGTGTTGGAGACGTTGTATCCATTACAATTATCACCTGACGGCAAGTATCTGTTTTCCCAGACTTATCATAAGCTATAAACACAAAATAGGCAGTCAATCTAATCGGACAGGGCCCTAATACTGCAGAATCTACATCAATAGTTACCGAATCTATACCACAAGCATCCGTTACATCAGGAAAAGGAAGTAAAAATATAGAGTTACATATAATAGAGGTATCGCTCCAACAAGTAATTTCAGGAGGAGTGTCATCTGCATCATCCAATGATTCAAAACCAACCACAGAACAAGAAGGATTACTCTCGTCTGTTACGGTTACCACATATGTTCCGGCAGTTAAGCCGGTTGCTTTAGAGGTGGTCTGGCTCCCGGCGGGTGCGTTCCATTGGTATGAATATGTCGAAGAGCCTGTAACGACAGCTTCCAGAGCACCATTTGCTGAATCCGGGCATGTTGGTTGTGTTTCGATTATCGAGATCGTAGGATTTGTACAACTCTCGCAAGTAGCATCAGGATCTGAAACATTAACCTGTGCTAAACATGAATTTGAATTGCCAGCTGCATCAGTTACTGTTAGAGTCACTGTTTGACTGGGTAAATCTGCACATGTAAAAGTTGTCTGTGAAGCGCTATATCCTACGTATGGAGAACAATCATCGCTACTTCCTGCATCGAGAGAAGAAGCATTGATAGAGACCTCTTCGGTCAATGAATCCAGACTAACATTGATACTTTGTGAAAAACAATCCGGTTTTGTTGTATCAGGATCTTGCCCTACTGTAACACTAAAACTGGTATCACAGAAATGAGTTTTATCTGTGATAGTAACCATATATGTTCCAGCATCTAAGGCAATAGCAAGAGAAGTGGTTTGTCCATCGCTCCAGGCATAATTGTATGGTCCATTGTGGAAACTACTTACGGGTGTGACCTTGATCTCACCATCAAAATTAAAATCGTATTCGCAGCTTTCATTAACTACAGATACAATAACATTGTCAAAGCAAGGTCCGGTTAATGAGAAATTAGCAAATGTTGTTGAGGTACATAGCAAGAACGCTGCTACAATAGACGCACGTAACATAATTTAGGGTTTTTGGTTATGACTATAATGCAATATACGTAAATATACATCATTACATATCCGTTTTATTAATATTTTCCGGTATTAATAACTATGCCAATTCTGTCTTTTCGAAGATAGACATGATCAATTAAAATACACTTATATCCCTTTGATAATCAATTTGGATGCAATTGTATATTTTAGTTACAACTATAAATGCATTTTAAATACTAAGTATCTATTCAGAAAGTCTTTGGATGTTCTTGATTCTAGTATCTCGGTTGGGATGTAAGTCCTTCTTACTATAGGCGTTAAATCTGAATTTTTCCATTAGATATTCAGCCAATGCATCCTGCTCTGTCCAGGCAGGAGCAAAGTCACTCAGTCCCTCTGGCAAGTCTTCATTTTCAAGATCTTGTCTCTTAATAAGGACCTGTTGAAATGGATAATCATTTCCACCATCAGCAAGAAAATCTAATGTAACAAGCTTATAGGTTCTATCAGGATTACCAACCACTGCTCCATCGATAATTATCGGCTCAAGTAGTACTCCATTCTCATCGATCAGTCCAACGTAGCGGACTTTAGTCTGGGTTGGGTATTCCGGATTAAAAACGAGCATCAAACCACTCAACTGTGGAAATCCTCCAGGTGTGCCATCGTCTGTCCAGCTATCTATGGCATGTTCAAGAACTTGCCTAAGCCCTTCTGGTGTTAATTCAATTATTGACAATCCGTTATTAAAGCGCAAAGAATTCTCGATATCGAGTTGTGATATCTCACCTGTTTTCTTTCCTGAAAGCTTGTTCTCTTGAGGAGGTAACAGCTCATATGAACCGTATTCTGAAGGACGAATTTCACCAATAGATGCCCTGATCCCACCACCGTTCTTAATGGATATAGCAACATCAGGATCCACTTTTCGAGCAGCATTTAAGTTGGCATCTGCAGTAAGGTTTCCTAAATTGGTTTCCTCTCTTCTAACTTTCTCCCTTCTTCCTTCCAGGTAAACAGATGTTTTTCCAAATATATTTCCATCTTTTTCTGTTACTATCTTTTTAACTTCATCGGTGAGTCGCCTTACCAATTCTCCTTTGCTACCTTGTGAAAATGCTGACCTTTCGTTACCATATAATGATACAACAGACTCCTTATCCGATGCTATCGGTCCATTGACAGAATTACTTAACGAGCTTGTGATCACATTTCCTTCTTCATCAAACTCTAGTACGAGTCGACCCACATATGAATATTCTCCGTCCGTACTTACGATGGCTGTTTGGCTTCCGGAAGCACTCTCAACAACTACCGGGTATAGTCGAACCGCTTTATCTCCTGCTAGTAATCGATTGTTTTCATTTGCGCAGATCGCATCTGAGCCACCGGCAACGATAACATCTACATGTCTGAGAAGTTTTGCAAGTTCAATTTCAAGTTCGATCTGCTGTAGATGTGATAGCAAAATGATCTTATTTATACCCATCGAATGCAGAATGTTAATTTGAGGTTGAATAATACTGGCTATACTGCGAGGAGAATTCAATGATGACTTTACATGTGTAGATCCCGGGTTGGAAATAGATTCTAATAATGGTGTTGTAAGGCCAACAATACCAATTTTTTCACCGGATTTTTCAACATAAGTAGCACCACTGATCTTCTTGTTTTCATTGAAAGACTGAAAATAACTTAGCGGCTGCACACCTTCCTCCACCAGATCAGTTAGGTTTTCGTCAAAAGTAAAGTCAAGATTAGCACTTAAATATGGAAAGTGACTTCCGTTCCACTTCAGCTTGCCATCACTGCTTACATCTTTGCTTATAATACTCCTTAATTTTTCTGTTCCCGGATCAAATTCATGATTTCCTAAGGCAGATGCATCGAAACCAATGATATTCATTATACTGATATCTACCCTTCCATGATCTTGATTCAGATCACTGAAATTCGTTGCCAGGGACGAAAACGCAATTGAATATACTTCTTGTATTTCCTGCTGGACCTCCGGATCCGAAGAGGCTCCGAAAAATGGTCCTACAATATAATTATCACCTGCAGAGAGGATTAATGTATTCTCATAATCATCTTCTACTTTGTCGATTATAGAAGCAAAATACGGAGCTGATTCTATCGCATTCAATCCACCTTCAAGATCTGATGCATGTAATATTTGTAAAGTATAGTTTTGAGCAGGAGAAAGTGCCCAAAAGACAATCAGCAATAGTGTTATCGTAAATTTCATGTTTGCAAAAGTAATTATTATCCAATTGGGAGAAAGGAATGTATCTGATATTAACCTCCTGTTAAGATCAATTTAATGAACGGAAATCGACAGGAACAACTCTGCTTATTCCTTGTTCAGCCATTGTTACTCCATACATCACATCAACAGATGTCATCGTCTTCTTATTGTGTGTTACAATAATGAATTGTGAGTCTTTCGAGAATTGACGGATGATATTATTGAACTTGTCGATATTCATATCATCGAGCGGTGCATCGACTTCATCGAAAACACAGAATGGAGCCGGCTTAAGTAAATACAGGGAAAACAATAATGCAGTTGCGGTTAAGGTTTTCTCACCTCCCGATAATTGATCGATGATCGTTGGCTTCTTCCCTTTTGGCTTTGCAATAATTTCGATTTTAGATTCAAGCGGATTTTCTGCATCCATCAATACTAAGTCACATTGGTCATCTTCAGTAAAAAGCGTTCGGAATACATGCTGAAAGTTGTCCCGTACTTTGTTAAAAGCATTCATGAACTGCGTTTCCGCGGTATTTTCTATCTCAGAAATTGTAGCCTCCAGCGATTTTCTCGCAGCTTCAAGATCCAATTTTTGCTCTATAATAAAATCATAGCGCTTCTTCATTTCGTCATATGCCTCAATGGCCATGGGATTGATCTCACCGAAATTTTCAAGCCGAGACTTCAGCTTCTCGAGGTTTTCCTCTAGCTGGTCTATATCCACGTTGCCAGTTTCAATTTCCTCATTCAAGAGATCGTTGAGGTCAACTTTAAAGGATATGGATAATCTTTCTTTGATCGAAGCGAGTTGTAATTTGAGATTATTCAGCTCGTCCTTTGCAGATTGCAGCAATGTTTCTGCATATTGCTTCTTTCGATACTCTTCTTTTATATTATTATCCAATTCATCCAGCGCTCCGCGAGATTCGAAATACACTTCTTCGAACTTTTGGATCTTTTCCCCATAATTCTCTTTGGCGGTATATTCCTTGGATAGCTCAGATTCGATACGTTCGATCTTTTCCATATTAAAACCAATGATCTGATCTGCATCCATCATCAGCTTCTGGTTTGATTGTTGCTGATCAATGATCTGATTTTGCTGGCGACCAAAAAAACTGATCTCCTGTTTTGTCTGATTGAGCCCACTTTCCAATTTATGCAGGTATATTCTACCATCATTCAATTCACGATTTGCTTCTGCCAGCCTATCACTAAGCTTTATAAAAACATCATCCTCAGAACTCAAGTCTGATTTTTTTGAAGCTAGTTGATTCCTTAGTGTGTAAAGTTGTGTCTTTATCTCACTCTCCTCTTTCTTCTCCCCTTCGATCTTTGATCTAAGTGCTTTTATCTTATCCTGAAGTTCTTTAGAGCTATCTGTTAGATGTCTGTAACGGATCATGCTCTTTTCGATCTCGTTTTCAAAGCGCTGATTTTGCTGTCTGACTTCATCCATGTTTACAACAGACAACTCTTCGCTGACACTAGAGATCTGAGTCTTTTGCTTTTCAATTTTCTTCTTTAACTCTTCTTCTTTCTTTTCGAGCTGTAAGATCTGTTTGTTTAACTTTTCCAGGTTTTTTGCTCTTCCTAATCTGTTTCCTTCAAATAAACCAATAGCTCCACCTGAAACGGAATGATCATTTTTGATGAGGGAGCCGCTTTTCGAAAGCAGAACGACTCCTTTCATATCCTTGATCTCCTTACTATTCCACATCTGATCTTCGACGAGGTAGACATTCGAGAGTAGATACCTTGCCAGGTGTTCGAAATTTTTATCCATTTCAACAACATCTAATGCAGGTAATAATCCTACCCCCATTTTTAGTTTTTGATCTTTATGATCACGGAACGATTCCAGAATAAAGAAGTTTGCTCGTCCTTTTGAAGCTTCGGATAACAGTTTTGTGCCGGCAACCGCTTCCTCGAAGGTGTTGACCACATAATGATTCATGTATGGTTCAAGATACTTTTCGATGGCTATTCGGTAATCCTCGCCACAATAAAATATATCAGAAAGTAAAGGCGGTTTATCAGCCCATTTTTTTTGTTTGCTTAGAAATTTAATAGACTCTGGAAATCCTTCGAGTGTATCAACGAGATTCTTTAGAAGGTTATGCTCATTCTTTTTAGAATCCGATCTTCGATTTACTTGTACTAACTCCTCCTTCAGCAAATCATAAGTCTCTGACAACTTCTCTGCTTTTCCCTGAAGGTTCGTGAATAATTTGCTTTTTGCCTTAAGCAATTCACTCGCTTCAATGCTCTCCATCTTCTTTTGCTCCATCTCCTTCTCCAATTCCAACACTTCACTTTTCTTACTATGAAGTGCATCTTCTGCCAGACGTATTTCCTCCATCATATTCTCTCGCGCCATTTGGAACATAATCTCCTTTTTCTCAAGAGAAAGGATCGAATCATGAAGCAACTTGTAGCTATTCTGCTTTACATTCAATGAATCTTTGATCGCAGTGTGATCTTCTTGTAACTTATTGTATGTTGACTGTTTGCTATCGAATTCACTTTTCGCTTTAGAAAAATTATCTTCTTCATCTTTAAGATCTTCGGAATACTCCTTCAGTTTAATTTCAATTTCATTGAGCTGACGTTTAGCCTCTTCTATCTGCGTTTCTGCCTTTTCCTTATTCTCTTTTTGAAATTTGATCTGTTCGTTAAGAAGATTTCTTCGGTTTTCCTTTTCATTTATTATGTTGAAATGTTCGTTGAATTCTTTCTGCAGATTGGATAGTTCTTTTTCCTTTTCGAGAGAAAGCAGCTTCGATTTTTCAAGCTCAGCTTCCATTTTTTTTATCTGAGAATCTATCGCATTCTTCTTGTCTTCTTCACCCTCCTGAATAGATACAAGGTTTTTATACTTTTCTTTGTAGTCCTTCAACTGGATCTTTGCAAGTTCAATACTCTTCTCTTTGTAATCATCTTTGATCTTATAGTATCTTCTCGCTCTTTTAGCTTGTGAATCGAGCGATTTGAGGTTGGATTCGATTTCGAATAACAGATCTTGTACTCGCTCCAGGTCTGTTGTTGTGCCTTTTAATTTCGAAAGTGTTTCCTTTTTTCTGATCTTATATTTCGAGACACCTGCAGCTTGCTCAAAGAGCCGGCGGCGGGAGTTGTCCTTATCGTTGAGGATCTCATCCACCATTGCGAGTTCGATGATCGCATAGCTGTCTTTACCAACGCCGGTATCAAGAAAGAGGTTTGTAATGTCTTTTAATCGACAGGGAACATCGTTGAGGAGGTATTCCGACTCTCCGTTCCTGAATAATCTTCTGGTTACAGATACCGTTTTATAATCTGTTGCTAAAACATTGCTGGTGTTCTCGAATGTAACAGTTACTTCAGCAAGGCCGGAAGCTTTACGCTTTTTGGAACCATTGAAAATGAGGTGTTCCATTTTATCCAGTCTAAGATGGCTGGTTTTCTGTTCTCCCAGTGCCCATCTGATGGAATCAACTATATTCGATTTCCCACAACCATTCGGACCAACAATACCAGTTATGCTATTATTGAAATGAATGGTAGTTTTATCGGCGAAACTTTTAAATCCTTTAATATCCAGCGAAGTCAACTTCATACAACTCGTTCAAAATGTAGGTTGACAAAGGTAAGAGATAGTCTCGGAATCTCTCCTGCATTTATCCCCAGCGTGTCAACATTTTGAAAAATCCAGTGCAATTTACTCCTGGATATTTCACTAAATTAGGGTCATGTCATTTAAGAGTATTAATCCATTTACAGAAGAGCTGATCTTTGAAGCTGCTCCTCATAGCACTGAGGAGGTTAACTCCATTGCCAGATCGGCCGCTAATATTCAAAAAGAATGGAAAAATCTTGGAATTAAAGAACGCTTAGAGCCACTTTCACGGCTTGCTTCAGTCTTGAAAAATGACAAGAACTATCTTGCAGCCACCATTACAACCGAAATGGGTAAACCTCTTGACCAATCGATCAATGAAATTGAAAAGTGCGCATGGCTTTGTGAATATTATTTTGAAAATGCTGCTTCCCAACTATCTAAGGTAGATATAGAAACTGATGCAAAAGAAAGCTATGTCAGATATGACCCTCTCGGAGTGGTATTAGCCATCATGCCTTGGAATTTTCCTTTTTGGCAATTGTTCCGTGCTGCTGTTCCTGCAATCTGTGCCGGCAATTCGGTACTGCTAAAACACGCCGCAAACGTACCACAGTCATCTATTTCCATTGAAAAAGTATTCACTAAAGCCGGATTCCCTGAGGGGTTGATCTCAAATATCTTTGCTGACCATGATCAAATTGAATCGATTATTGCAGATGATGTAGTTTCTGCAATAACTCTTACCGGAAGTGAAAAAGCAGGTTCCTCTATAGGCAGTATTGCTGCTAAAAATATAAAGAAATGTGTCATGGAATTAGGTGGTAATGATGCTTTTATAATGCTTCCTGACGCTGATATGGAAATAGCTGTAGAGAAAGCCGTTAAAAGTAGAATGCAGAACAATGGCCAAAGTTGTATCGCTGCAAAACGTTTTATCGCTCATGCAGATATTTATGATGAATTTCTTGAAATGTTTACCCAAAAGATCTCTGAACTGAAAATTGGAGATCCAATGGAAAAAAATATCGATATCGGACCGATCGCCAGAGATGATCTTTCTTATCAGATCAAAGTTCAGATCAATCATTCTGAGTTAAAAGGAGCAAAAGTTCACTGGCAAAATGAAAATCTGCCCCAAAAAGGGTTCTTCGTTTCTCCAACTGTGCTTACAAATGTTAAAAAGGGAACCCCGGCTTTTGATGAAGAGATATTTGGTCCGATCGCTTCAGTTATCAAAGCAAAAAATGAAGATGAGGCGATCATGCTTGCGAATGATTCAGTCTATGGATTGGGTGCATCGTTGTGGACAGCAGATGAAGACAAAGCGACTAAGTTAATTCCACAGATTAACACAGGTAGTGTAATGGTAAACACTATAGTTAAATCAGATCCAAGAATGCCGTTTGGAGGAATAAAAAGGTCTGGGTATGGTCGTGAACTATCGTCGTATGGGATTCATGAGTTTGTGAATATTAAGTCTGTCCAGAGGTATTGAATTAATATTTAAATTGCACTTCAAATAACAGCGAAATGGATGATTATGGGATTTTAATTTACTTGATTGGCCTGGTAGCATACTATATATATAGAGCTTATAAGAAAGCCAGTAAACCATCGGTAAATAAACAACCCTCATCGACACCAGACCAACAAAGGCCGATGAGAAGGGAACAACCTCAAAGCAGAACGGAACCTATCCCCCCGATCCAACAGGAAGAGACTAAGCCAAAAAAAGGAATGGATCTTGACGATATTTTTCGAGAGATGTTTGATATTCCTGAGGTTACGCTTAAAGAAGAGATAGAAGATAAAATTGAAGACCGGATCGATGATGTTATCACATCTCCTAAAGAGGTCATTACCTCTAGCTCGCCAGCTAAAAAACAAGAATACAAGCCCTCGATCCAGTTTAATGAAGCAGATCTCCTGGTTGGAAGTACAGGAAAAGGGAAAATGCGAAATCGGATACGCTTTAATTTAAAAAAGGCAATAATCTACAATGCGATATTGGAACGTCCGTATAAATAATGCGTAGACAATAGTTGAAATGAAGAAGGAGAAGAAAGAAGAATTGCGAATCCTCATCGAAAAAGAGATCACGAAGACCAGGGAAAAGATCGTCGAATTTAAGGAAATGTCGAAACCTGTAGCTCCTGAAAACGCTATCGGTAGAGTTTCCAGAATGGATGCAATTAACAATAAGGCGGTGGCTGAAGCTGCTTTAAGGAATGCAGAGAATAAGTTGAAGCAACTCATCTATATGGAACAAACTGTAGATGATGCTGATTTTGGGAAATGCGCCAAATGTAAAGCCGATATTCCTTTAAAAAGGATCGTCCTAATGCCTCAAAGTCGATTCTGTGTAAATTGTGCCAGATGAAAATATCCAAGCAACCGTTTAGCAGAATTACTTGTCTATTACTCAACAAATACCTATAAATATCATGTCTAAATTATTTTTAATAGCATTAGCTGTTTGTTCATTCTATTTATCAAGTTGTAATTCCAAAACAGAGCCAGTCGAGGATAACACCGAAATGGAGCAACTGGAAAAAATTCAGGAAGAACTCTCAAATACTGCAGAAACAATCGAAAAAGAAACTAAGGAGATGAATGAATCCTTAGATGATCTACTTAAAGAAATTGAAGAATAAATAAAAAAAAAAGAATGAAAATCAACACAGTTTTAATATTAACATTTATGATCGGTTTCCTGTTAACCTTTTCACATGAGGGTTTCTCGCAGGAAAAAGCCAAAAAAGAGATCGAAAAGCATCAAATGGATAAAGCTGAAAAAGCAGATTCCAAAATAAAAGAAGGAAAAGAGAAGGCTAAAGACCTCCAGGTAGAAGGAAAAGAGAAAGCTAAAGACCTGCAGGTAGAGGGAAAAGAGAAGGCCAAAGACGTGCAGGTAAAAGGAAAAGAGAAAGCCAAAGAAGCTAAAGAAAAAGTAAAAGAGAAACCTAACGGACGATCAGCTGACGGAGATAAGGATCAACCCAACAGCAATGATGATGGCGACGATGATGATGGCGACGACGATGATGGCGACGACGATGATGATGATGACGATGATAACAAAGAGAAGAAAGACAAAAAGGAAAAGAAAGTAAAGGAGACAAAAGATAAAGCTAAGGACGCGATGGAAAGTGTCAACTCCAGCGAAAACGCCGTTCAAAATGGTTATGATAGAATAGCGAAAGCGAAAGCAAAGTTAGAGGCAAAGAAAGAAAGCAAAGAGATAACAGAAGAAGAGTATAATAAGCAAATGGGGAAAATCGAGGAAGCCTTGCAAAAGGTGAAAGATCTTGAAGCAAAACTTGACGAACAAAGAAAAAAGATAGAAGAGAAAAAGAAAATGATCGACTAAAGAACAGTGGGTAACTAAATGAAAGGGAGTAGCTTGTTACTCCCTTTTTTTTTGCCCGATAATTTTTTGGCATGGTTTTCTCATTATGCTTGTTACATCAAATTTGAAAACAATGAAGAATCTAATGTTTGTTTTAATCGCTTTGATCGTTGCAGGATTTTCGATGGAAGCTATAGCACAAAAAAACACTACGATAGCTGATAATAATGCAATCGTTAAAATGAAAAAATCTAAGAAGGCTTTTAAAGTAAATAATGAAGAAGCCAGAAAAGCCAGAAAAGCCAGAAAACATATCATAAAAATGAAAAAGGCAAAGATGCAACGCGCGAAAGCTACTAAATTCATGTCGCATCCGCAGATAAACGTTCGGCCTGCTGAAAAGGCGGTTATGAAGAAGATCCGAAAGGATAAGATCAATAAGCTAAGAAATGGTGCCGAATAAAGAGATCACATGTAAATTGTATACGACTTTACTTGTAAAAATGAGCGCTTCCTTCCAGGAGCGCTCATTTTTTTACCAGGTTCCTGCATAATCCAGTTCTATACCCTTTGATGAAGCTTCTAATAGTTCAAACTTCAGTCGAATGATCTGCCGCATATGCAAGTAATCATGCGCCAACCAGTTGTTTAGAAAGAATGAAGGACTTACCGCTTTTAGGTAAGGATGTATAAATTCCTTATCCCAGTTTGCATTTTTAATTTCATCAAGATAAATTATTGATGCTGTTCGTTCTTTTAAAAAAAGACCGAGTATATTTTCATAGTCTTGCGCCATATATTTTCTCTCTGTTACCCAACCCTCAGGGTTTATCCCCGGCATCGGAATGTCCTCTTTTTCATTAAGTATATGACGTATCCTTGCACGAAAATCAAACCTTTCTTCATCATATAAATGACAAAGGATTTCCAGAGCACACCACTTCCCTTCTGATGGTTTCCAATTTCTCGAACTCTCATCAGAAAAAGTACGGAATAGCTGCTCAAATATTGATCGGTTTCGGGATAAGTTGTTTCTAATTGGATTGATATCCATAACTATTAATTTATCTTTGCCTGGATAAATGTAAGCTAATGAGTTTTTCGAAATTTTTAATCATCACGTTTCTTTTCATTACCATTTTTCACCTTGTTTCTTGTCAGGAGAAAGCAAAAGAAGTTCCTATGACAGATCTCAACTTTGAAATTGGTGAATCCGGAAAAAGCATACCTTATTTAAACGGTAAAGTATTTACCGGCCATGCTATAAGTTATCACCCAAATGGCAATAAATATATTTCTCAACAATACTTAGATGGTATAAAAAATGGTCAATGGATCATTTTTTATGAGTCTGGCGACACTCAGAAGTTAGGTTATATCTATGAGGGTATCGATGACAGTATATATAAAGAATGGTACGATAATGGACAGCTTCGCTATTTTTATTATTATGACGATGGCAAAAAAACAGGCCAGTGGAAAACATGGTATGAAAACGGAGTACAATGGACATCCAGAGATTTTGAGAATGATAAGCTCAATGGAAAAGTATTGGTTTATGATACTGATGGCACACTTACAAAAGAATATACCTATAAGAATGGTGAAATGATCGGTAGAGAGTTCTACGAACCTGCTCAATCACCTGAAGAGAGAAAAAAAAGCTTAAACATTAAATAGTTTGAAAAAAGCGCTTTCAAAATTGATCCTTTTAAACATACTCGGCTGGAGGATCGAAGGAGATGTGCCGAAAGAAAAGAAATACCTGATAGTCGTCGCCCCACATACCAGCAATTTTGATTTTATCATAGGTATTCTTGCCAGAAATGTAATGGGCTTTAATCCGAAGTATCTTGCCAAAGACTCATTGTTCAAATTTCCTTTTGGCTACTTTTTCAAAGCCCTGGGAGGTTATCCTGTGGACCGTTCTAGAAGAAGTAATATGGTTGAACAGGTAATTGATATTTATAATGCCGAAGAGGAGTTTATAATCACAGTCGCTCCGGAAGGAACTCGGGGTCTATCAGAAAAGTGGAAGACTGGTTTTTATCATATCGCTTTAGGTGCCAATATTCCTGTTGTGCTTGTTTACTTTGATTACGGAAAGAAAGTGGTGCATTTTGCAAATGCTCATTATGTTGATCCCGATAAGGAAAAAGAAATGCAGAAGATCTATAACTTTTACCGTGGTGTAGAAGCTGCAAAACCAGAAAATTTTAAGATCCCTCAAGCCTAATCCTCGATGTTCTGAGGGTACATCTTATACATCGTTTTTCCCATCACATTCACTTTCTCTTTATTTCCCATGAATAAATTCATGAAAAAACTTGCTATTCGGTTTGATCTGCCAGGAATCAAAAATGGTTGTGTACCCAGTTTGGATATAGTTTCTTTCACCACAGATTCAGGAGTCATTACCGGAGGTGCAAACTTGCTTTGTTGCTCGGGTTTACTCTTGATGAAATTTGGTGTTGAGGTTGCCCCGGCACAGCAAACCAAAACATCTACATTAAGACTTTTCATTTCATACCAAAGCGATTCTCCCAATATTCTGATATAAGCCTTACTGGCCGCATAACTTGCAATAAGTGGCGAACCTTGAAGAGAAGACATCGACGACATCAGAATTATACCACCTCTTCTTTTGATCTTCATTTTGTTAGCAAAGTGATAAACCAGATCAGTAAGGCTTTCGCAATTCACGGTAATTGTTTTCTTGTGATCAGAAATATCCTGTGACAGAAATGGGTTTATTATCGAGTATGCGGCATTATAAACAAACATGCTTACGGATAGAGCTTCGCATGCATTCTTGATAACTTCCAGGTCTTGATTCCTTGAAAGGTCAGCCTGAATCACCTTTACTTCAACATCATATGTTTCTTTGATCGAAGCACTCACCAGATCGAGCTTTGCTTGATTTCTTGCGATCAACACTACATTAAAACCCCGGCTGGCTAATTCATGAGCGAAAGCCGACCCTAATCCTTCGGAAGCGCCGGCGATCAAAGCCCATTCACCTTGTTTAGAAACTGAATTATCCATTAAATCCCCGGAATTCTTTTCTTTTTAGGGTACTTGACCGAATATATAAGTGAAAGCTCTTTCGCAGAATTTGGAGGAAGTATAATATTCCACTCGAGCTTACCATATTCGCTATCATATGTTGCACCCGACTTTTCGATCAACTTAACCTCAATATCTTTATTCTTTGAAATCGGGATCTGATCGAGGATCTCCAGACTTACGCTATGATTCTTCGTATTTCTGATCATATACTTGTAAGAGATCGTCTCCGTTTTATTCGAACCGATCAATTTTTCAGAAGTGAAGTCTTTCACCTTGTCCCTATTGACAACTATCCTCTTATCTCTTCCCATAGAAATCAACATCGTGTCGGTGGTCATCAAAGGATTGATATACGATTTTCCAACATAGCTATTCTCAAAAAAGACGTTGGCATTCCCGGGCAGTAAGCTTAGCTTTTCCCATTTCGTCACCTTTGCAAGCAGAAAAGCATCCTTATCAAGTTTGGGAACTGCGTGGTACTGGTACTTGGCGTCCAAAGTAAAATCCTTCATGACAACCGTATGCTGATCATTGTCAGATGCAATACTATACTTCAAACCAATTTGAAATTCCTCATTTAATTGGTTAAGCTGTAATACAGTTTGATCTTGAACTCCACCTCGTTCGATTTGAACATCTGCGCTTGTGATCGTGACTGCATCAAGCGCTAAATTTTTGTTAGAATAACCAGAACTCTCTAGCTTATATGAGCCATAATTCTGGACAAAATCGATATACCATGGTCTAAGTACAGGTCTTTCCTGACTTATCGATGGATTACCTGTAGAGATTGTAAGTTGAACATTGTCCCAGTCAATTCCGGTATTTTGTCGTACTTCCGCTTTGTATGCAAGTGTAACAGGCAGTTCAACACCATCGGAACGCAAGTCGTAAGAAGCTTGCCACGATGCCTGTCCAACGATGTAGCTTACTTCAAACTCAACTTTCTGCGCTACGTCTGTAAGCACGTCTAAAAGTATTTCTCCTGAAGGTTGTTTACGATTTGAATTCCATTCGTTTAATTGTTGATTCAGTTTGGTAAGTCTTTTGCTTATCTTCTTTTCGACCTTCTGTTCTTTAAGGATCTCGACTCTGATATCTCCAATTCTAACCCTCGCATATGTACTGATAGCTTTAAGATCGGCAAGATCTAAAGCAGCATCTTTACCACCGATCTGCTTGTTTGATTTAATAAAACTTTCTTCTTCTGTTAATGCATGAATTCCGGCTTGCGTCGATTGTAAGGCAAACTGTAAAATATCGATAGAATCTTTCAATGCTCTCACCTTCTCTTTATACTTTGTTCCACCTAAATAATTAAACTGAAAACTTGCACTCATCAATGTGGCAGACTTGGACAATTTCACCTGTAAACTCGATGGATTAACACTTGCAGATAGATTTTGCAGAACAACCTGCGTCATTCCCGCCGGTAAATTATAACTAAAATCACGGCTGATCTCTGCTCCTTGCTGATAAACTTTTACACTCTTGATATCGGTGTCAATTCTGATTTCGCCAGCAGTAAGTTGAGTAATAAAAAACGAAGTGAAGACAATTAAAAGGAGAACTCTCATAATATGTATTTTATATAGTGATGCAATTATAAGCTGAATTCCACAAATACGATGCCCAATATTAGCCCTTAATCTGTATATTTACATGATGTTTATCTTATTGATAAACTATAATCAACTGTCTCATAATAAATTTCATAAAAATTTCTAATGAAAAAACTTTTACCTTTTGTTTTTGTCATCGCCTTTTCATTTTTTTCAACAAATAGCAATGCTACTCATATTATGGGTGGTGAAATTACGTATACCTGTCTTGGTAGCAATGTATATGAAATTCAGTTAAATCTATATCGTGACTGCTATGGAATTACGGCTCCAAGTTTTGCTGCTATTAATATAAACTCTACTTGTCTTACTGCTAATTTGCAAGTTCCAGAGGACAGTGGTTCAGGTTCTATAATAAGCTGCGACAATGTTTTATCTGCGTGCAATGGTGGAAATCTTCCCGGCGTCATGCGTCACTCATATACCACACAATTCACGCTGCTTCCTTGTGCAGATTATGTCATTAGTTATTCGGCATGTTGCAGAAATAATGCAATATCTAATATCGCTAATCCGAGCGGAACCAGCTTTGAAATTAGCACCACGCTTGATAACTCAAATTCGATCTGCAATACTTCTCCTGTATTTAACAATCTACCAATACCTTACATCTGTGTAAACGATTCATTCACCTATGACCATGGAGCATTTGAACCTGATGGTGATTCATTGGTATACTATCTCACATCGGCCATAGATCAGAATGGTATTCCGGTAACTTACACGCCTGGTTTTAGTCCAACGAATCCAATTTCAACTACTTCAGGTGTAAACCTCGATGCTTCTACAGGAATGTTATCATTTAATCCAAATTTGATCGGATCATATGTCGTGACAGTTAAAGTCGATGAATTCCGAAATGGTCAGCTTATTGGTACGATTGCAAGAGATATGCAATTTATTATCACAAATACTGTGTGTAATTCCGGAGTAAGTACTGCTCCCCCATCTGTAGATTCTGCATTTCTTAATCTAAGTGGTGCAAATTTGATCGATTCAAGTACACTATTGTTTTGTGGAAACTCAAATTCTTACAACTTCGATGTTGTCGTTTCAGATATCGATGCTATGGACACGATCTATGCAATCATAATTGGAGGTCAGGGAACGATTTCTCAAACAGGTAGTAATCCGGTTACTTTTAATGTCTCAGGAATTTTCAACCTTTTCAATAGTTCAGTATCATTATACTTTCACAATGGAGGTTGTGATGGTACAATTCTTAATTATAACCTGGTATCAGGAGGCAATTTTGGATTTAGTATCGATGCTCAAAATCCAGCTTGCAACGGTTCGAATGGATCTTTATCTGTCGTTCTAGATTCTATCTGGAACCCGAGCAATTTTACTTATGTGTGGTCAAATGGTGCAACAACTCAGAGTATCTCAGGTTTGTCTGAGGGAAGCTATAGTGTAACAGTGACAGATGTCTGTTCAGTTACAGACTCTATTCAACTATTCGATTCATGCGGTGCAGTATCTGGCTCGGTTTACGAAGATCTAAATGGTAACGGAACACAGGATTCCGGAGAAAATGCGATTGCTGGTGTAGCTGTTTCTATTACAGGTGCTGGCTATACTATAAGTTCAGTCACCGATGCAAATGGTAACTATTCTATTCTTGCATCCGATTTTACAAATTATATCGTAACCATTAATCCACCAAATTATCTCGTTTCCTGTTCTACACCTATGGGAGGTAACTGGATCCCGGGTACCGTGACTGCACCAGTTGCCGGTTCATATACAGTATCGATTTCACTCGGTAATCCTGTTTCATCAGGTAACACATTTGGAGTTCAACCTCCTCCCCCACAATGTGGCACAATTTCAGGAATTGTCTTCGACGATACAAACGGTAATGGAGTTCAGGATGTGAATGAAGTAGGATATGCAGGAGCAATAATTACCGCATCTACCGGTCAAACTACGGTATCCGGACAAAACGGAAATTATTCAATTTCAGTGCCGCTTAACTTAGCTGTTACCGTCGAAGTTTCTCAGGGATCGAACTTCTACTATTGTGGTGCAAGCACTCCATCCTATGTTCAAACATTCCCGGCAAACAATGGAAATTATACTGTGACGCTAACCACTACAACCTTAATTTCAAGTGGTAATGATTTCGGTCTGCAACAAAACGCTGCAAACTACGATGTTGGGGTAGCATTCATTTGGACAACCCAAAGTTTATCTGCGGGAGATGATTTCGCTATGTGGATGGATTATAAATCTTTTGGTACCACTACAACCAACTGTACATTAAGACTTGATTTTGATCCTTTGCTCACATATGTTTCTTCAGCGATCACACCGGATAATCAAGGTAGCACCTGGGTTGAATGGGTATACCCTCCGGGAACAACTCCAAGCTGGTATTGCATGAATATCATTTTCAATCTCGATTCGAGTGCAGTGGCAGGGAATCAGATAGATTTTACCGGAAGTTGGGACTGTGGCGGTGTAGATGCATGCCCTGGCAACGATTCTTTGACACAGTCATTCACTATTCAATTCGGTCCGCTTAAAACCGGTTCTTATGAATCTGTTGCGATGTTCTCGACTGACAGAAATGGTATGAAACCATATCTTTTAAGCGAAGAAGATAATACGCTTTCCTATGTTATCAGTTTCCAAAACACAACCGGGAATGATGTATACTGCTTTTTGATCGAAAACCCGATTTCAGACCATCTTGATATTTCTACGATCTCTTATCCTTTTGCATCTATGCCTTTTAACATGACGATCTCGGATGACAACACTTTATATTTTGAGTTCGACAACATTTATCTTGCAGACAGCGCTACGGATAAGCTGAATAGCTATGGATTCATTCAGTATAATATCAGATTGAAAGATGATCTGACCGATGGAACTATCATCGAAAATAGAGCTCGCTTTGCTTGGAATACTTATAATCCTGATTGGACAAATACAGTAGAACATAAATTTGAAAAAACCACTGGATTAAATGATGTTGATGCTAATGCGATCAATATTTACCCGAACCCTTCTAATGGTTCTAACGTGCGTATTGAGTCAAACAATAGTGTGATACAAAATATTAAGGTTTATAATATTCTAGGATCTTTAATCATGGATCAAGCTTCTAATTTAAATTCGGAAGTGATCACGATCAAAGAAAGTGGATCCTATCTATTAGAGATCAAGACTTCAACCGGCACGGTAAGTAAAAGAATTGTGATCTTTTAGATCGATAGATTAACAAAGACATAACCAAATACCCATGGGGAAATTGAATTAATGTTCAGTTTCCCCTTTTTTTATCGCGGATTAGATGAGTTCGCTGTATTTTTCGAGGTCGACACCTCTAAGTACGAACTCCTGCATTTTCTTATAGTGTGGAGAAAATAAATTTAGCGCTTCTTCATGAATTGGGTCTATCAAAACTCTAAGCGGTCTGCTACCGGGTTCAGAATCCACCAACTCACATACTTTTTCGGCAACAACTTCGGGTGGAACAATTAGATCTTTGTCTTGCCAGACTTTCATGACTTTCATATAGTTCAACATTACCCTCAACATTTCTTCATACTCATAAATCACTTCTTCGTTTGAAGGGGCATATTGCTTGGCCTTATTCCGCATGTCTGTATTTGGGAAAACACCTGCTTCAAGCATCACGGAATCGATGTTGAACTCCTTGAACTCATAATTCCAACTCTCTGTAAGCGCTTCAATAGCCCACTTAGAGGCATTATATACTGAAGTTAACGGAATTGTAAATCTTCCTAATGAGCTTGATTGATTAATTATAAGTCCATTCTTACGCTCTCTCATATGCGGAATCACTTTCCTTGTGAGCAAGAAAGTACCCATCACATTTACATCAAACACTCTGCGAAAGTCATCCATACTGTAAGCCTCCATAACTCCCAGGCTTGATATACCTGCATTATTTATAAGCACATCGATATGACCATGTTCAGAAATAATGGACTCAACTGCAGAATCTGCAGAGGCTTCATCCGTAACATCAATATCTATTACATGGATATCCACTTTTTTCTCCTGAGCAAAAATTCTTAATTCTTCTGCGATCTTAGCATTCTTACCTGTAATGTTTCGCATACTCGCATAGATCACATGCCCTTTTAACGCTAAAGATTTCGTGAATAACAATCCGAATCCACTGCTACATCCGGTGATCAATATTATATTTTTCATCGGCGAGGAAGTTAGACAAACGAAAAAGAAAAAAGAAACAAAGCGAAAAAAAAATGCGAAAACCAAGGGTATTTGATTTTCGCATTCTCTGGGATGAGGGGTTGTGTTTAGATTGAATTTATGTTGATGTTGAATCTAAAAACAACGGTTGAATTAAATGTTGAATTTGATGTTTAGTCCATTGTTGAATTTAACCAGCATTGTTTGCTGCGATTTCACTGTAGGCACTCTTGCCTGCAGCTCCAAGTGCCGAGACCCGGATATAATATTTACTTCCACTTTTTAAGTTAGATATTACGTATTTACTTTTTGTTGACTGACCGCATACTCTCCAACTTTCATCTTTATCTGGATGATTCGTTATCTCTATTATATATGCTTTTGATCCATAAACTCTTTTCCATTTCACTTCTATCTCGCCTTCGCTCTTACCATAGGTTGCTACGATCTTATTGGGAGCTTCCAATTTTCCGATCCTCGATGGTGCTTTCCGAACTCCCATACCACTGCTAAGAATTATTTTCTCGTTCCCTCTGCTCGCAACCTGGACGTATTCTGCTAATCTGGTGACACAGGCGTCGAGCACTTTTTCCATTTCACGCTGCTCCGCTTTCTTCGATCTGCTCCCATCCATAGCATCTTCAACTGCATTCCTGAAATTATTTATGTTTCTTTTAACATTTTCAAGAGAAGGAAGCGGCTCGGAAAAGTTAGGATTATCCGTCATCTTTTTGACTATCGATTCTGCAACATGTATTTTGTTTGCGATCGACATATTCTTGAATCCTAATTTTACTTTTGCCATTTAATTTTAAAATGAGTTTTGGTTGTTAACTGATATTCTTGTACGTAATTCTGATTTTTTTAGTTTCGAAAATTTGCTCTTCAACAGTAAATAAATTTTTTTCAATCTCAAAAGAATTAAATTTCAACTCGTTTTAATTTTATCAGGTGTAAAATTTACCCGTTTATGATCAATAAATATCTTTATAGTCTTTTCTATTACTCACTCTATTGAATATTCTATTCCTTACATATCAGGGTGACATGGCAGGCTCTACACGGTCTATTTTTTATTTGGCTGATGGATTAGCTAAGAAAGGTCATAATGTTTTTGTCGGTTGCCGTAAAGAATCTTTGCTATTCAGCTTAGTTGAGAACTCTAACGCAACACCTGTCGCTATGTCTTTCAGCGGTCGATTAGATTTTAAAAATATAAGGGAGATCAGGCAAATTGTTAATGAGCGAAAAATTCAAATCATAAATGCTCAGTCAAGCTACGATCGATATACTTCTATTCTTGCTCGATTATTCTATAAACTGCCTGTAAAGATCTTTCATACACGACGGCAAAGACCACGAAGCGATGGTGGATGGATACAAAAACAGTTTTATATAAAGGGAACAGACGGAATAATTGTTGTTAGCGAAGAATTGAAACGAATGTTTATCGCAAAGGGATATCCTGCAAACCATATCCATGTTATATATAATGGTGTACCTGAAAATATTAACACACTGATCAATGATAATACCCTGGAAAGTTTGCGTAAGCAGCATGCAATTGCTTCGCATGATACTGTGGTAGGTTGTATCTCCAGAAAAAAAAGTCAGGAGGAACTGATCCGCGCACTTAAATTCATGGATCCTGCAATAAAAGTATTATTTGTAGGTATCGACAAAGAGTTCTTACAAGATGAGATCGAAAGAGAATCCCCCAAACAAGAAATTATATTCGCCGGAAAAAAAGATTGGGAAGAAACCCTCCACTATTATAAGCTATGTACATTAAATGTATTGCCATCAAGAATGGATGGATTCGGTCTTGTAATTGTTGAATCAATGCTGCTTGGCACACCAGTTGTGGGAGCAAACAAAGGTGGGATAATTAATTTGATCGAGAATGGTGTTTCTGGTTTGATTTATGAATTTGGAAACCCTGAAGATCTAGCAAAAAAAATTCAAACACTTCTTGATGACAGAACAAAAAAGGATGCCATGATCCAAAATGGATTAAACCGAGCAAAAAGATTTTCTGTTGCACAAACTGTGATCAATTACGAAAACTTCTTTCAATCATTCTATAAATAAAAAAAGCCGCACAATGGCAGCTTTCTTTATTTCTCAACTATACCTTAGTCTTTAGAACAAGAATATCCTTGAGTCTCTAAAGTACTAGCATAAGCTTCAGCAGATACATTAACTGTTGTATCTACTGAGATGCCTAGAACTGTTGTTGTTACCGTTGTCATGTCTCCATCATCACAAAATGATGATTCAACAGGAAACAAAACAGTGATTTCGCAGGTGTAACAAGTTTTATCGTCTCCACATGATGAAAGAATCATCATTCCTGCAAAACAAACAAATAATAGTGTCAAAACTTTCTTCATAATTATTCCAGATTTGGGTTAAAGAAATTCAATTTCGAATGCAAGGTTAGCCAATTTTTCACACAATTGAGGTTATTGTGAACATATTCTGATATCAGAGGAATTCTGCTTAATACATTATTTTCGAACATTAAATATCCTTGAACTATGAATAAATCCATTCGATATTTCGCACTTGTTACAACTATATTGCTGCTGATATATGGATTTTGGCCTCTATACAGCGATGAGTATCAAATTACTTTCGATCAGGAGAAAACAAAACAAAAGGAATCATTTATCGAGAATGCTTCAAGCTCAAATGAGAACCCACCCAATATTGTATTGATCGTCGCCGATGATCTTGGTAAAACTGATATTTCATTTTATGGTAATAAAAATGTAAATACAAAGCATATCGATGGTATCGCGCATAGCGGAATCAGTTTTGATGAGGCTTATGTTTCTTCGGCGGTCTGTTCTCCATCCCGTGCCGGATTGATGACAGGAAGGTATCAACAGCGTTTTGGGTACGAGTTTCAGATCCATGAGATATATCCGGTAAATCGCTTGCAACTATATGGTTGGAAGTATTTTGTTAAGAGCAGACCCTGGTTCGTCCGTTTAGCAGAAAGTGTACCAACTAAGGAAGACATGTTTAAGCAAGGATTACCTCCATCAGAGGTAACATTGGCCGAAGTTTTGAAAAAGATCGGCTACAATACTGCTATCATTGGTAAATGGCATCTTGGTACCGCTAACTATTCTCTTCCTACCAACAGAGGATTCGATTATCATTATGGTTTTTACAGCTCGCATAGTTTATATGCACCAGAAGGAACTAAAGGTATTGTCAATCAAAAGATAAATGAGGATTGGACAGATAGCTATATATGGAAAGGGCAAAGAAAAGGCAATTGTGCGATTTATATGAACCATGAAGAAATAGAAGATACAGTATACCTCACCGATCGAATAGCTGATGAATCTATTCAATTCATTGAAGACAACAAGAACGATCCATTTTTTCTGTATGTACCATTTAGCGCACCTCACACTCCGTTACAAGTTCCGGAAGACATCTACAGAAAGTACAGCAACATAAAGGACCCATATGAAAGGATCTACTTCGCGATGATCGAATCACTTGATGATGCTATTGGTAAAATCCTCGGGAAACTGGAAAAAGAAGGACTCACCGAAAACACTATTGTTTACTTTATAAGCGATAATGGAGGTGCTACTTACACGCACACAACAAATAATGGTCATCTTAAAGGAGGTAAAATAACAAATTTCGAAGGTGGCCTGAAGGTACCCTTCTTCATGAAATGGCCGGCAAAAATTCCTGCCGCTTCAGTATATAAAAAACCTGTGATCTCTCTAGATATTTTTACAACATCGATAGCTCAGGCAGGAATCTCAAACTTTGATAAGCTCGATCTTGACGGGAAGGATCTAATGGCGATCATAGCAGACCCTTCAAGTTCCATCCACGATGCACTTTATTGGAAAGCAGGTTTCAACAGAGCTATTCGAAGCGGAAACTGGAAGTTAATTATGGATGAAAAACATGATCATACCCTGTTGTATAATATCAAAGCTGATGAAAGTGAGACTAACAATCTCTCAGGGGAGTATGCTCAAGTCGTTGCTGAACTTAATGAACAACACGAAAAGTGGCAACAATCGCTGAAAGCAGCCAAATGGCCACCGGTGATATATTTCTCTTACTTAGATGACGATGGAACCCGTTATTACTATGAAAACTAAAAACTTAATAAACAACACCGGCTTTGAGTCCACTGCAATAAAAGACAGTGGTTTGGGATCAACAGCACACCTACCTCCTATTTTCGCAACCTCCACTTTCGTATACGAATCTCCTGAGGAGATCATGAAAGTCTTCAAGAATGAAAAAGAAGCCTATATCTACACACGTTGGGATAACCCGACTGTTAACTTTGTTGAGGAAAAAATTGCAGCATTAGCTACCCTGAACTCGGATATCAAAGGTAAAACACTTCTTTTTGCTTCTGGAATGGCTGCTATTTCAAGCTTGATCGATACCGTTGTCCATCCTGGCGATACAGTACTCGCTCAGTCTAATATTTATGGTGGTAGTGTAGAATTATTTGATCTGTTGATGAAAGAAAAGGGTGTTAAAGTCGAATATCTTGACATGCACGATCTTGAAACCCTTGAAAATCGTACACAAACTGCATCCCTTATTTACATCGAATCACCGTCAAACCCTACTATTAATGCTTATGACATTCAACAAATCTGCTCTATTGCTCACCAGAGTAATTGCAAAGTGGCAATCGATAATACACTAAGTACTCCATACCTTCAAAGACCGTTACAACTAGGCGTCGATTTTGAATTACACTCCACAACAAAATACCTAAATGGCCACGGCACTGCTCTTGGTGGCGCCATGGTCACAACCGATAATAACTTTTATGAGAAATGCTGGAATTACAGGAAGTTGCATGGAGGAGTTTGTAGTCCTTTCGATGCTTGGTTGCTTAATAATGGTTTAAAAACACTGGCGATAAGAATGGAGAAGCATTGTGACAATTCGGAATTGATCGTAGAATTCCTAAACAAACGAAAAGAGGTGACACAAGTAAACTATCTTTCACTAAAGGATAAAAAGGACCACAAGATCGCTGAAAAGCAAATGTATCGCTATGGTGGAGTATTATCCTTTGAACTCAAAGGAGGAATTCGAGCAGGGATCGATCTAATGAAAAATATCCGTTTTTGCACCCTAACTTCCACACTTGGTACTCCAGATACCTTGATCAATCATCCTGCTTCAATGACCCATGTTAAAGTTAATGAAGAACAGAAATTGAGGTTTGGAATCACAGATGGACTGATACGAATGTCTGTTGGTTTAGAAGATGTCAACGACATTATTGCAGACCTGGGTCAGGCCTTAGATTCTATCTCTTAAGCATGCTCTACCTCTGCAGAGCGATCGATCTTTTTGATCAAGCCCTGGAGGACTTTACCGGGTCCTACCTCTGTAAAAGAAGTTGCACCATCTGCGATCATCGATTGGACTGAATGGGTCCAGCGCACTGGATTGGTAAGCTGCTTAATCAAATTCTCCTTGATTGCATCGGGGTCCTGAACAGCCCTGGCATTGTAATTCTGATATATCGGACAAATTGGTTGGTTGAATTCAACACTTCCAATTGCTTCAGCCAATTTTACTTCAGCAGACTTCATTAATGGAGAATGAAAAGCACCGCCAACATTAAGAATAATTACTCTCTTAGCTCCAGCCTCCTTCAACAGTCTCTCTCCCTTCTGTATACCTTTTACAGAACCTGAAACTACAAGCTGACCGGGTGAGTTATAGTTGGCAGCTACGACGACCTCGTCATCTATAGTAGAAAGCACCTGCTCGATAGCATTTTCATCTAATCCCAAAACAGCTGCCATAGTAGAGGGATTCATTTCACAGGCTTCCTGCATAGCATTTGCGCGAAGCTGCACCAGTTTCAAACCATCATCGAATGAAAGACATTTGTTTGCAACCAGGGCTGAAAATTCACCTAATGAGTGACCAGCTACCATATCAGGCACAAAATCATCCATGACACTAGCTGTAATAACAGAATGTACAAAGACTGCAGGTTGTGTTACTTCTGTTTGCTTAAGGTCCTCCTCAGAACCATTGAACATGACATCCGAGAGTTTAAAGCCAAGAATTGCATCTGCTTTGTCAAACATCGCTTTAGCATTACTGGATTCATCATACAAATCTTTGCCCATCCCTGGGAATTGCGATCCCTGACCGGGAAATACATATGCTTTCATAAGATCTAACTAAGTTTCGATGAAATTAAACTAATAAACTCACTTCTGGTACTGTTATTTTCAAACTCACCAGTAAATGCAGATGTTGTTGTAACGGAGTTTTGCTTTTCGACTCCACGCATCATCATACAAAGATGCTTCGCCTCAACTACAACTGCAACTCCAAGAGGATTTAACGTTTTCTGGATCACGTCCCTGATCTGGCATGTGAGTCTCTCCTGAACTTGTAAGCGTCTGGCGAAAACATCTACAACTCGGGCGATTTTACTGAGACCTGTGATGTACCTATCAGGAATATACGCAACATGAGCTCTGCCATAAAAAGGAAGCATATGATGCTCGCACATCGAGTACAGCTCAATATCTTTTACTATTACCATTTCGCTATGAGCTTCTTCAAAAATTGCAGATCTTAAGATCTCACCTGCGTCTATTTCGTAACCTTGAGTCATGAAATGCATTGCTCTAGCAACTCTGAGAGGGGTTTTTACTAAGCCTTCCCGCTTGGCATCTTCACCTGTTAACTCGAGTATTTCTTTATACAATTCCGTCATTCGGCTAACAGAATCCTCGTTAAAATTATCCTCTCGTTTATATAAAATATTGAATTCCTGATCTAACATATTGTAATTTTTATTCTCCGTAATATTCTACAAAAATATTTTCTGTTTCAACAAGCTTCACGCAATGAAGTTTGCAATTTAGAAGATGGGGTTGAATTTTTTGCCATATTATCTTCACTAAATTTTCGGATGTTGGTTGCACATCCTTAAGAAATGGTACATCCATGTTCATATTCTTGTGATCAAGAACATCAACAATCTCTTTCTTTAAGATCTTGCTTAAGTGATGCGCATTCATTAAAAATCCACTTTCGTCAGGCTCTCCTTTAACTGTGACAAAAAGGTCGTAATTATGACCGTGCCAGTTCGCATTGGCACACTTTCCATAAACTTCCAGATTTTTGCTCTCCGACCAATCCTCATTATATAAGCGGTGCGCAGCATTAAAGTGTTCCTTTCTCGTTAAATATACCATCCTTACAAAGATAATTAAACAAGTAATCATTATTAACGTTCAGCTAATAGCACTGAATTGAAGTGCTTTCACTAACTTTATAAGCATACCATGCATACAGATACTATTAAAAATGTGCGCAGAGCAGAGGAATTGTTCATCTCGAGAGTCAAGAAAAAAGGCGCCTTCAGAATGTTCATGTTAAAAGAACTGCCGTTAGCATTCCTTGTTGGTTTAAAACTCAATTCTATCGATCATAAAACCTGCAAGATCGATGTTCCTTATCGATGGATCAATAAGAATCCGTTTCGATCTGTTTATTTTCCATGCCTTGCAATGGCAGGTGAAATGAGTACCGGCTTAATGGCAATGGCAAAGGTTCAAGGATACAAACCTTCAATCGCACTTCTGGTCGTAGGATTGGAAGCTACTTTTACTAAGAAAGCTACAGGCATTACTACATTTACATGTGAAGAAGGTGAGCATCTTGACAAAGTCATTCAGGAAGTCATTTCTACCGGGGAAGCTCGCACCTTAACAATGAATACAATTGGTCATAACGAAGAAGGAGAAGAAGTTGCAAGCTTTAGAGTAAAATGGTCATTTAAGCAAAGAAGTAAATAATCACTAGTGATCATCTAAGATCAAGAAAGTTTACTGATCAGCTTTTTAGGATTAAATCGACCGAAAATCCTCTTTTCAAAATTCCAGAAAAACGTGAACTGACCGAAAATTCGTCCGAATATCAAAAGTAAGATCTTATAAAAGAACAACGTAACTCCGATCCGAAGCAAGTAATTGTACGGAACTTGTATTGTTGCGAGATCAAGCTGAATATATTGGAAAAACAATTTTCGTGTTAACATAGCTGATGAGCCTGTTAATGCAAAAACAAGAAAAATAACCGCCAACTGTTGGTTAGTTTCAATTTCCCATTTGTCTTTGAGTCGGATAAAATACCTTTGAAACATATTCATTATTGCAAAAGTACATGACATTTAATGAAATACCGAAAAAGTAAAGAGTAAATCTATTGAGATGGGGATCTACGGGCTTCGTTAAAAAGCGAAAACGCAGAAGAAATTAATCCCCTACGTTTTCATGGCTGCTGTCAAAACCAAAACCCTAAGAAAAATTGTGCAGCTGATATAATTAAACGCAAACAATTTAAAATATGTTGCATTTTAATATATAATTTTTACTATTTTTACATTTACTTATCAAAGTAAATACTAATAGTTTACTAAAGGATAATTTAACCAAATGACTGTCAAGCATATAAAGGTAATTGCCGGGATAGTTGCCATTGGAATAGGGCTATCGATTTTCTTTGTAATTATGAATTCGATCTCTGTATCTATATGGGTCCTTCTTTTCTCCCTGTTTCTTATTATCACAGGAATTCAGTTTATCCTGGATTCAATTGAAGTACACGACTAACTTTCACACTTTAGGTTAAACTTAGTAGTCACATTTCGCATACTTATTCGTACACTTATTCGGATTCAAATGATATCTTAGCTTTTTTTGCAAAACGTACTGAAAATCACCTTAAAGTAATAATCGAAATTATCCCCGAAGCGCACCCAATCCATGTTATTTAATACTTTTCTATACTTTATCTTTCTTTTCGCTTTCCTGGTGATATTTTATATACTGGCACGAAATGATTGGAAGAAAGGTCTAATTCTACTATCCAGCTATGGTTTTTATGCTTATTGGGATTATCGGTTCTGCTTTCTTCTTCTAGGTCTTTCACTTTTGACTTATCTGCTTGCAGGTAGAATAGAAAAAAACAGAGATGCCTCAGCTCCTTTAGTCATAGGTATCGCAGTAAATCTGTTAGCGCTTTTAATATTCAGATACTTTAATTTCTTTATCGAAAGTTTTGAAGTAGCACTTGGCTTGAACAGCGGTCTCGGGTATATTGAACGCAATCTTATCTTTCCCGTTGGTGTTTCTTTTTACACACTGCAATCCATCGCATACCTTATCGATGTAAAAAAACAAAGAACTGAACGGGCAAATTTGCTAGATACTTTGGTTTATATCGCTTTCTTCCCAAAACTAGTCGCTGGTCCGTTGGTGAGATCCTATAGTTTTCTTCCACAGTTAAAATCCCCTTTAAAAGCGAACAGACAACAGGTAGAATCCGGAGCATTCCTGATCGTGATCGGACTTTTTAGAAAAGTATTGATCGCTGACCCTGCCGGAAAATATGTAGACAACATCTTTAAACAACCTGAATATTTCTTAGGTCCGGAAATACTATGTGCTTTGTTTCTGTTTGCCATTCAGATCTACGCAGACTTTTCTGCTTATACCTTCATCGCAAGAGGTTCTGCAAAACTCATGGGTATTGAAATGATGCGAAATTTTAAATTTCCATTATTCTCTCGCAATATTATTGACTTCTGGCAGCGGTGGCATATTTCTTTTGCGGAATGGTTCAAGGATTATCTCTATTTACCTTTGAATAATAATAATTTAACGATCTCATTCATACCGTTGCTTATAACAGCGCTTATAGCTGGATTCTGGCATGGTGCAGATTGGAATTTTCTAATTTTTGGATTGTATCATGGATTAGTGATCTGGATCACTTCTAAAGTTGTAAGTAACAACTACTCGAGTGGCATCACGATCAAGCTTTCCGATATTCCTGCTATTCTAATTACCTTTTTTGTTGTCCTGATTGGCTGGTTTTTTTACAGGATCGACGATCTAAGCGATCTACCTATTATTATGGATAAATTTCAAAACTGGGAAAGTAGTGAAGTGAGTATGACCATGGTCCAGATCACATTAGTGTTTGTTGTCACTGTGATCATACTTGAAATATTCGAACACTTATATCAAATTAAAAAATCAAAACTTATCAATAACAAGTATGTAAGATTAGGCGCAATGCTGGCTATTTTTGGAATGACGCTACTCTATATGTTCCAAACAGAACCATCCGCGTTCATCTATTTCCACTTTTAATGAAAAGGATCAAAGACATATTAATTTTAGGATTGACCTTCACTGTCATGATGATAGCTCTCGAGTCGTATATCAAGTGGGCATTTGTTATGAGTGTTAGCCATTCGGATTATGATGAGACCATAGGAAGGATAAGAAGACCAAACATGAGGTATGTTTGGAACACTGAAGGGCTTGGAGTTAGGGAGTACAATTCATTTGGGTATCTCGGTCCGTCTTACGGGAAAGAGAAAAAAGACAACACCATTAGAGTAGCGCTCATTGGAGATTCTTTCGTAGAAGGCTTCCAGGTATTCGAGAGAAATCATTTCCGCTCTGTGCTCGAACGAACCCTCCAGAGTTATTTTCCGGATAAAACTATCGAAGTGTTAAATTTTGGTCGAAGTGGATTTAACGTTTGTAAAATGTATTGTTATCAACAGGATTTTGCTAGTCAGTTTTCTCCGGATCTTTATGTCTACCTTATTGCAAACGAGGATTATGTTGAATTCAGCTCAGATCCGGTGCTTCCAACTTGCAACATTGTTAATGATTCCCTGGTTTTAGATTATTCGTTCAGAGAGTCCCCCTATGTTCAAAAATACAACCGCTTCAAATTCCTGACTCAAAATTTTGCATCCCTGCAGATCGCCAGAAATTGTTTTGCTCTTATCCAAAGAGGTAAACTACACAAGATCTTGCTTGACATTTCTTACAAAGCCAATTATCAGGGAATTCCGGAACTCAACGACTCAACAGTCCAATATTATGCTAACCTTACCTCCATGTTATTCGACAGGCTCGATCCTCAAAGAACAATGATATTTAACAGAAGCGAGGATTCCTTAATTTTCGAGCCTATAAGAGACTACTACGATCAAAAGAGTTTTGTTTTACATGACATTGAAGACACTATCAGCGTTCTTGTTAATAGTGGAATTGAAACCAGAACATGGTATTCAAAACATTGGAATTCTGAAACCAAAGGCTTGAGAGGCCACTGGAATTACGAATCTCATAATACAATTGGAATATATCTCGCCAAAAAGATCCGCAGATTTATTAAAAGAAACGGAATAGTTACTGAAGAGAATTCTTCTCCTTGAAAAACTTCTTCCCCTTAAACAATTTAGCAAATACACCACTCCCATTACTTTTAAACATTGTCTGCATATTTGCTGAAGACTGCATGTAATACTCTTCTTCTTCCTGATAGACTTTTATTGTGACTTCCTCCATATTGGTACCGGATAATTTCAACTGAAAATCAGGCTCACGAATCACCTTATATTCATCCGCGAAATCTGGCATCTTCCTTTTGCTCACCTCCTGCAGGTAAGCTTCCGTTTTATCTGTATCTATTTTCAAATCTCCAATATACCAGGCACTGTCCCTCTTATAAATTGCAAAGCTGCTATCTGAAGGATACTCAAACTCAATCCTACTGATATTGTCTTTTTCAGCTTTTATAAATGTGTTATCCCTAAAGCTACCGATAGCCTGATTAAACGTGATCGGTAAAAAACCTTCTGTTACTAAAACTTCATTTGAATTGTTAAACCGTATATATGAGAGCCCGCTTGGTTGTTGCTGCTGCATCGCAGATGGGTTTTGAACGAAGCTTAATTTTCCAATATACAGATCCAGTATTTCTTTCCCTCTTTCATAAACAACAACCCTGCTCCCACTGCTATCGTCAACTTCATATTCCATCCATTTGTCTTTCTGAGTTGAAACAACTCTGTCGATCTTGAGATTAGACAATTCGTAGATCATTGCTTTCACTCGTGACCGTTGTGCTTTAAAATTTTTATCACCGGTACCTAACATCCATTGGTCTTTCTCCTTTACGAATTTTAACTCCTGATGATCCTGTGCTTTGGTATACAGCTTGATCTCATTAACTTTTGCCGTATCCATAATGATTTCAGGAATTTTATAGTTTTTCTCACGTTGCGGTGACTTAACATTTTTTAATAAGAAATATCCACCAGCCAGAATTATTAATATTATTAATAAGTAACTGTTCTTCATTAGTAAATCTTTAGTAATTAATTTCTAATAATTGTTTTCGTTTTCGCCTGCGTAAAATAGCTCTTAACACTCCAATTACAATTACGTTCAGAATAGGAAGCAAGAAATTTCGATACTTGATATATGCTCTCTTACTGTCAGGTAGTTCTTTAATGGGTCTGGCAGTGACTCCTTTTGTCCGAAGATCGATCAAACCTGTGTCATCAGAAAGCCAATCGATCGCATTAACTAAGAGAGAAACATTATCTGCTTGAACTTGCCTTCCTCGTTGCTGACTTACCGGAAAATCTCCATCAGTTATCAATATCAATTTAGAACTGCTGTTTCCTGAAGGAATTCCAGAAAATATTGCACCGACGGTTACTTTTCTCAAAGGAAAATCATTTTCAGTCCACGGCTTCTGAAAGTCAAAGAATACAGGAGCGCTCATCGTTGCAGACTTTTTGGATGTGTATACCAAAGGTGTAAACCCAATTGATGAGTCCCCGGCAAAACTAATGGAGCTCACAAATTGCAATACAACCGATTCCAGTCCTTTAGTGATGGGGTGCTCAGGAAACCTGTTTATGATGGGAACAAATGGAAATGGGATCTGGCTGGCATATCTGAAGAAACCTTGCTGCTGTTGCACTGTTACAGCTCCACAGTTGGGAGGAGCCTGAAGAACAAAATCATTTCCAACTGAGATATTTTTTCTGCTCAACCACTTCGATAGACCAGTCTCGACGGCGTTCCCTGTATTATTCTGAAAATCACCTTCGACTTGATTATACGCAACTATTAAATTCTTTCCATCTTCCAGAAACCTGTCCAGAGCATCCAGATGTGAAGCTGGAATGCTATCTGTTGGCCGGATCAGAGCCAGAGTTTTGAAAGGTGTCAGATCTGAATTGCCTAGATCAATTGTCTGCACATCATATAGAATATTTAGATTTGCATAAACCTGTTGTAATTCATTTAATGGAGGTTCCCCGTGCCCCTGAATAATCCCAATCTTTGGTTTATCCGTTACCGAAATCTTCTTGATCGACGTCGACAATGCATATTCCATTGCAGTCCCAGGTTGGATAAATGGGATTACTTCTTTCTGCTCACCTTTCATAATAACTGCACCCAGAAATGCTTTCTGCTGCTTTACCTGATCTTTTTCCCGAACATTGATCATAACAGCCTGCATACCGTTTTGTAAGGCTTCTGTCTCGCTCTCGTTATCCTTCAAAGGATTTAAAAATTCGTACTTAACATTGCCCTTTGAAACATTATCATACTCGATCAACAAGTCCTGAAAATCGCTTTTCGTTTTTTGTACATCTGGTGGAAGGTTTTCACTAAAATAAGCCTTAACCGTAACCGTTTCGTCAAGATCTTTGAGGATATCCTTACTGGCCTTACTCAAAGTAAATTCTTTATCCTCAGTTAGATCGAAACGATAAAAAACCTCATTTGAAAACAAATTCAGGAAGATGATGATCGCAAATAGCAATATCGCCGGGAATATTAATTTTTTCATACTCATAACTATGCAATGTTTCTTTTGGACAATGAAAGCTCTGCTAATAGCAACCCAAGCGCAATAATCGACAGAAAATACACCAGATCTTTTGTATCGATAACTCCACGGGAAACTGACTCAAAGTGAGTATACAAGTTCATATAGTTGAATACCTCAGCTAAACCACCGGTCAGGCTTCCTGCGATGACACCAAAAAGAAAATGAAAGAAAACTCCGATCATCAGTGAGAGAAGAAGAGCAACAATTTGGTTTTTACTTATTGAGCTCGCATAAAGTCCGATGCTGATATATGCAGCACTCATCAATAACAGAGCAAAATAGCCTCCAAATGTAGCTCCTGTATCGAGATTACCAAGCTTAGCGATCGTATAAACGTTGAGAAGCGTGCAGAAAAGAGCAATACAGACCAATATAAAGGTAGCGAGGAATTTACCGATCACAACTTGTCGGTCCGAGACATTTTTCGTGAGCAATAACTCAATTGTACCTGTTTTTCTTTCCTCTGCGAGTTGCCTCATTGTAATTGCCGGAATAAAAAAGAAAAGGGTCCAATAAGAAACACCAAAGAATATTTGAAGCGAAGCTTGTTTTGACATAAAGATATCACCACCACCAAACAGCCAGGTGAAGAAACCTGTAAATCCGAGGAAAATGATGATCATTACATATGCGATAAGAGAATCAAAGTAAGACTGAAGTTCACGTTTAGCAATTATCCAACTGGCTCTCATAATTAATTCATTGTTACTTGTTTAAAAATATCTTCTAACCTGGTTTCCATCGGTGTCAACTCTGTTAAGATCCATGAGTTATGGACACACAATTTAAAAACTGATTTTTTCGAGCTTTGATTTTCGCAACTTTGGATTGAAAATCGACCATCTTCAAGTATATCTACCAGCTCTGTGGTTGGCAATTCTAATAGTGCACTGTGAATATCGTTCGGGTTTCCTTCTTCAATTCTTGCGACGATAACTTCTTTACCCGATGCCTGTTTCCTAAGGGTTTCTGCAGTACCATCAGCAACTATCCGGCCCTTATTGATGATCAGGATCCGATCACAAGTTGCTTCTACTTCAGGTAATATATGTGTGCTTAGGATCACTGTTTTTTCTTTACCGAGCTTCTTTATCAACTCTCGAATCTGAACAATTTGGTTAGGATCCAGACCACTTGTTGGCTCATCTAAAATCAAGATCTTAGGGTCATGGATCATGGCCTGAGCAAGACCGACTCTTTGCTTATATCCTTTTGACAACTCGCCAATTTTCTTGTGCTTCTCAAGATTTAGTCCACATACCACTACCATTTCTTTTATTCTAGCTTCGATATTTTTTCCTGAAATACCTTGAAGAGCAGCACAGAATCTCAAATAATCCGTGACCGGCATATCCTCATACAAAGGATTGCTTTCAGGAAGGTAACCGATATGCTTTTTAATTTTTTCTGATTGAGTTTTCACCGAATACCCACCAACTATAACATCCCCGGCACTCGCAGCTATATAATTGGTAATGATCTTCATTGTAGTTGATTTTCCAGCCCCATTTGGTCCTAAAAATCCAAGGATCTCCCCTGTACCAACTTTAAATGATATATCATCAACGGCTCGTTGATCACCATAAATCTTTGATAGATTATTTATTTCAATGTCCATATTACACGATTATTACAAAGAGTGCAAAAAAAATAAAAATTTTGAATTTATTAAAAGTTGAACAGTAGAACTTTGAAAACTTCACTATATTTAAAAAATACTCATCCCTTGCAACTTTTAATAGATTTACATTGTCTTATATACACCATATTTTATTAATATAATATGATATTCTTTCGTTCTTTTAGGCAATTTTGTGGAATTTTATATGATAAATTATTAAATTTGTAGTTCTGAATATTACCAAATCATCATTAACCAAGCACATGAAAAGTTTTTTATCGTTATCACTCACTCTTCTTCTTTCATTTTCAGCCATTTACGGTTACTCTCAATGTTCTGCGAACGAAAAAGAGGTTATCGTTCTGATCAGCCCGGATCAGTTTCCGAATGAAACTTCCTGGGATATTGTCGATCCGGATAACAATTTGATCGCTTCAGGCGGTGCAACAAGTGATACTATCTGTGTTGCCGATACAGTTTGTCTCATTTTCACTATCTACGATTCATATGGGGATGGAATATTCAGTCCTGGTGGTTATTCATTGTATTATGATAATGTCTTAGTTATTCAACGTACCGGATATAACTTTGGTGATAGTGAATATTGGCATATGGGATGTTATCCCGGTTTTAGTTGCCAATCTCCATTGCAAATTTCAGAAGGTAACCATACCGCTCCAAACGCAGAAACCTGGTATTCATTCACTCCAGATTCCGTAGGTACTTATATTATTCAGACTTGTGATAGCAATGCATGTAATACCATGTTGTGGGTTTATGATAACTGCATCGGAATAAATGTTACCGAAGGTGTTGAGGGTGCAGCTTATTGGGGTGATAATGAATGCGGTCAGAATTCCAGACTAAATACTATCCTCGATGCAGGTACAGAGTATTTTATTCGTGTAGGAGATAGTCTCGGTGCTTGTGGAAACAGCCCGATCCAATTTTCTATCCAATACATGGGTCAAGTTACAGGTTGCACAGATCCAACCGCATGTAACTATGAACCTCTAGCTACAATTAGCGATACCTGTATTTATGCACCAAATCCAAATTGTCCTGCCGGTCCGGATCTGATTATAGACAGGAATGCCGTTCTCGGATCGATCTTTCTAGATCAGATCAACAATGTCGACAATTGTCAGGTTATTGAAGGTTGTGTTACCGGAATGGGAACAAGAAATGTTTTAAAATTTACAACGCATATTAAAAATATCGGAAACCAGGATTACTATATCGGAAGTCCTGCCGCTGCACCTCACCTATTTGACAACAACAACTGCCATGGTCATGCCCACTATTTAGGATATGCAGATTATGTATTGTTTGACGATAATGGACTTGAGATCCCAGTTGGTTTTAAGAGTGGTTTTTGCGTAATGGATGTTACTTGTACAAATGGGGGGCAAGCCAAGTTTAGCTGTTCGAACATGGGTATAAGCGCGGGTTGTGATGATATTTACGGTTCAAGCACCACATGTAACTGGATCGATGTAACAGATGTGGATACAGGAAGATATACACTGGTCCTGAGAACAAACTGGGACCAGAGACCGGATGCTGCAGGTAGACACGAGGTAGATTATGATAACAACTGGACTCAGGTTTGTATTAAATTATCTTACAACACAAGTGGTAACCTTGTTTTTGCGCTCCGAACAGACTGTCCGGTTTTTGTTGACTGTGCAGGAGATACTTTAGGTTCCTCTCAATTCGATTGCATGGGCGTTTGTAACGGAGGTAATCTTACTGGAGATATTAATTCAGATACAATTATCGACGGATCGGATGTCACTGCATATCTCAATGGCATTCTCAACAGCAGTTTAACTCCAACAGCATGTAATGACTTGAATATCGATGGCAATCTAGACGTAACAGATGTTGCATTAGCTAACAGATGCTCGTTACCATATGGTAACCCGAGTAAGTGTGAGTTTCCAGCAGGATTTCTATCCTCAAACGATACAGCAAGATTTAAAATAGTGAATGTGAATTGGAATAGTCAGTATCTGGATGTTGCAATGATCAATCCAACTTCGGAAGTTTTAGGATATCAACTTAAATTTTCGGGTATCACAATTTCGAATGCTTCAAACTTAGCTTCAGCAACAGAATTTCCTGTAAGTCCATCATTTCTTGTTGGCGGTGATCAGGTAATTCACTTGGCTTTGAATGATTCGCTTATCAATAGAAATTTCTCTTATCAGAATGTTCTAAGAGTTTTCTGGTCTGCAATGACCGATACCGTTATCTGCATCAGTGACGTAGTTGGCGTTTTAAACAAAGACTATGAGAATATCATTGGTGTTGCCTCTTTAGCATGTATAGAAAATGATGGAATTCCATTGAATAATTTATGCATAAATGCTGTACCGATCACTTGCGGTGAAACTGCTTATGGGAATAATATAAATAGTACTTCTGCAGGAACACCAGCATCTTGTCTAACAGCGATCCATGGAAATGGGGTTTGGTATCAGATTACAGGTACCGGAGATCAATTTACTATTAACAGCTGCAATGCTTCAACTGATTTCAATACAATTATCGAAGTGTATTCCGGTAGTTGTGGAAACTTTACTTGTATAGCCGGAAACGATGATAACCAGGCTTGTTCCGATACATCAACTTCAAAAGTGGTATTTACTTCAAATCTAGCGACGATCTATTATATCTATGTAAGTGGAGACAATGTCAGTGGTAATTTTGGTATAGCAATCAATTGTCTTGACCTTTGTCCGGACCCATCAGATCTGAATATCTCGTCAATTACGGATACTTCAGCATCGATTGACTGGAGCTCTGCAAATACATCAACATTCAATGTTGAAGTAGTGCTTGCAGGTCAGACACCTGGCATCGGTAATAATGTTATCCCGGTAATTACTGGTGCAACAGGCGTAGACGGTCCTCCGGTTGCTGCAAATGGTCTAATGGAAGGTACTTCCTACGATGTATATGTTTATGATGATTGCGGAGGTGGTAACATAAGCGCACAAATTGGACCTGATAACTTTAACACGTTATTCGGTGTTCCGGGAAATGACCTATGTGTCAATGCTATTCCAATTTTTTGTGAAAATGTTTACATCGGCTCTACTTCTCAGGCAACTTCGATCGATTTACCATCTACTTGTGGAACATCTGTTACAGGGAAAGGTATTTGGTACACCATGACGGGAATTGACGGTAGCATAACGATAAAAACATGTGGTGGTATTACCAATTACGATACAAAGCTTCATGTCTACTCTGGTTCATGTGGAAGTTTTACTTGCGTGACAGGTAACGATGATAACTGTAATCTTCAGTCTTCAGTGACATTCACAAGTATTTTAGGAACAAACTACTTTATTTATGTGAGTGGTTATAGCAACAATTCCGGCGATTTCTCACTGGATGTTAGTTGCACTTATACTTCACCTCCAAGTGAACCGAATGATTCATGCATGAATGCAATCGCGATCAACTGCGGTGATACATTATCCGGAAGTACTGCAAATGCTACTATAAGTCAAGGTGGAACATGCGGGCCTCCTATTACATCTCCAGGCGTATGGTATACTCATAATGGAACAGGTCTAAATGCAACTGTAAGTACATGTGGTATGGCAAGTTTTGATACCAGAATAAGTGTTTTCACCGGAACATGCGGTAGTTTAACTTGCGTCGGCGGGAATGATGACTACAATGGTTGTGGTACAAACACTTCTCAATATACATTTGGTACCAATCTTGGAACACAGTATTATATACTTGTTCATGGATTTCAAAATGCAGTTGGTAATTTCGATCTTATACTTTCTTGCGATACACCATGCGCACCTATAGCTGCCAATGATGTTTGCTCCAGTGCCATACCTTTAGCTGTTAGTGAAGTTGGAGCTTGTACGTACACAAGCGGCAATAATATCTGTGCATCATCTACAAGTACAAATCCTGTCTGTGATCCATTTGGTAATATTCAGGATGTCTGGTACAGCTTTAATACGGGATCAGAAACTTCCGTAAACATAAATGTTACAAACATCACGGCAAGTGGATTATCGATGGCAGTTTATGACACGTGTGGTGGTAGCTCATTGTATTGTAATTCTAATGCCTCAGTGAATGCTGCGATCACTAATTTAATTGCTAACAAAACCTATTACATCCAGCTTTGGAACACTGGTGGTGCTGCAGAAGGAGGTTTCGATATTTGTGTATCAAAAATGGCTCCTATTTGTGCAAAACCAGCTAATGTGTTTACTACAAACATGAAACCAACAGGTATTACTCTTAATTGGGATGCGGTTTCAGGAGCTACTGGATATACTGTTAGAGGAAGATTGATCAATAATCCTACTTACCCATTTGTATATATCAATTTAAATGGAAGCACAACGTCATATACTGCTTCAAATATTAAGATGAATAGCGATTTTGAATGGCAGGTTAGAACAATCTGTGCATCCGGCACCAGTGATTGGACAGATCTTGATACATTCTCAACGGTTTGTCAGGTACCGGTGAGTTGGACTGAAAATATTACTGCAACAACAGCTAAACTTCGCTGGACTGCTTCACCTCATACACTTGGATATATTATAGAAGGTTCTGAAATGGGATCGTCTACTGTTATAACATTACCTATAACAGGTGGTACAAAGGACTTTTATAATGCATCAGGTTTAGGGAACAATACAACTTATGTTTGGAGGATTGCTCCGGTATGTAAACTTCCTTTAGGAACATTAAATTATTCCACTATAGATACATTTACTACGCCAAATACGGGATCCTCACAGACTTATAGCAACACTAATTTTAAAATGATGAAAATTCATCCAAATCCTGCTGATGATCTAGTAAACATAGTAATGTACAAACCACATTCTAAAAAACTTGGAAAAATTATTCTACACGATATGCAGGGTAGAGCACTTTTCGAGCTTGAAGAAGAATCTTATAAATACAGATATACTATCAGTACCAGTGAACTTCCAAACGGTGTTTATTACGTTAGTTATGAATCAGAAGAACATCAGGGAATCATGCAAAGACTGATAATCAGCAGATAAATATTAAAAACTTCCGGGAACGAATCCCGGAAGTTTCGATATTTGAACTATATTTGGCTTATAACCGTTTAAAGAATCATACTCAATTTTATAGAAGCACCTTTCCTTTTTAAGCATTTAATTATAACACGGCACTATTTATAGTGCAAACTCTGCTTATGCGTAGGATTTTCTTATTATTTCTATTCACTTCTCCATGCTGCATCCTGTTTGGACAAAATTCCTGGTTTTGTAGCGACAGCAGCTTCTGTACTTCAGGCGTCACAAATCAATCGCCCTCAAGAGGTATCGTATTGTCTTTTGAACAACTTCCAGGTCTTGAGCTCGAATCAAAAAATGATGATGAAAGTTTAATCGCAAGACTCGAAGACTCCCGGCAGATAAAGTTCAAGATCAAAGCTCCCGTATTGAACAAGAAGTCTATCAAAATGCTTCTGGGTTTCAGATACAGCGATGAACGTTTAAATTTTACCGCGTTAGGAGAAAACCGTGAGCTTTTCTCTTATTTAAATGACAAAAGATTTAAAAGCACAGGTTTAGATCTCTATGTTATGAAACCTTTCAAAGGAAATGCATATCTCACCTTTGGATTTGGAGTTGGCTTACATGGTGATTTCAAAGGCCTTCTCAAAACGAACAGTAGGTTTATAAATTATTCAGGAGGTTTTCTGATCGCAAAGAAACCAAACAAAGATCTGGAGTACGGATTTGGCTTGGTATATAGTAAAAAATATGGCTTTGGCTCTTTCCCAATTCCGGTGATAAAATACGATCACACATTATCTTCAAAGTTTGGAGTTGAAACTATGCTACCTTATAAAGTGCATTTCAGGTATAATATTTCAGAACACAATATGATAAGAGTTGGGATGAGTGGTAAGAGTTCTTCTTATAACATAGGGTTGAATGAATTGAGTGGCTATGAGAATGCCTCACTTAAGTTTAGTCGAACTTATATCCAATATGGACTCACTTTCGATCAACAAATCGTTCATCCATTATGGTTGAGTATTAGCGCAGGATATCAGCAAAATGTTAGTTTCAACATCAGAGAGACCTTCACAAAGGGAGACTACTTGTTAAATTCAAATGCCGATGGTGCTCCGTACTTCAACTTCACTCTTTTTCTGACAAATCCAAAAAAGAAGTAGTGCGCTAATCATGGTGAGTTTTCTTAATACTCTCCGAGATTATCTTGTATAGAACAGTCCAGTCTTCACTTTCTTTCAACAAATGCAAATGACTTTGCATGGTGTTCGAATCTTTTCGCAGAGCAGGCCCTGTTTGCAATTCCAAAGGAGAACGATCTCTCAATTGTGCAATAGAATTTAAAATAAGTGGTTTGATTATCTCAAAAGAAATTTTCTCTTTATTCAAAAGTTGATCCGAGATACTCCACATGTGATTGGTGAAGTTATGGGCAAACACGGCTGCCAAATGTATCAACCTTCTTGTATCCTCATCTGCCTGAATAAAATCAGAGCCTATTGATCCCGACAGATCTTCCAGTTTTCTTAGACTTTTATTATTCGACGCTTCAATTAGAAATGGAATTTCAATTCTTTCATCATCGAAATTGTCGGATCGGAGAGATTGCAATGGATAGAAAACGCCAATGTTCTCAGAAATATTATTGAGTGTGTTCAGAGAAACATTACCGGAAGTATGAACGACAAGTTTGTCCGTTGTCGAAATTTTCAAATCAGAAATTGAGTCATCATTAACAGCGATAATGAGTATATCCGAATCATCATCTATCGACTCAGGAACATTCATTACTTCTATATTAAATTGCTCTGCTAAATCATTTTGAGCAGCATAAGAACGGACATAAACATGCGAAATAGAGATCCCTGCTGTTTGAAAACGGTATATAAGGTGGTGCGCAACATTGCCCCCACCTATTATCGAAACCTTAGTTTTATGCACGCCGGATCCTTTTTTTCCTGTTGATTGTACTGATCATAAATCCTATAAACATGACAATACAAC
>JABDMM010000079.1 GCA_013001465.1 Chitinophagales bacterium
GTAATAGACATCCTGTTGCCAGTATCCTTCGTAAGGGGTTTTGTTTTTCCAATACAAGGGATTATCTGCATTTCGAAATGTATTTGGCGGAAAATTTGGATTGTAATCCTGTGCTGCCGATAAAAGGCTGAGGAAACACAATAGGTATATTACAATAAGCTTCAATTTCATTCTAATAAATATTATTGCTAAAGGATTTTCAGGGTTGGTGAAAATACGAATTTTTGGACGCCGAAATCGAAGACAGGATGCAGGAATATTACAAAATAGGTTTAGCGATGGTGGAAGGAGTTGGAATTCAGGTGACGAGAAAACTAGTAGGAACGTGTGGTAACCCTGAAGCTGTGTTTAAAGAAAAAAGTAGCAACTTATCAAAGATTCCCGGTATCAGTTCTAAAGTCATATCACAAATTCACAATAAAGAGCTTCATAGAAAGATCGAAATGGAGCTGAAATTCATCTCTGCGAATAAAATTTCAATTCTGTTCTTTACTGATGATGATTTCCCTTTCAGGCTGAAACAATGTATTGATTGCCCGGTTTTGCTTTATAACAAAGGCAGGACTGAATACAATTCAGAGAAGGTCATCTCTATCGTTGGAACCCGAAAACCAAGTAAATACGGTATTCATTTTTGCGAAAAGCTGATCGGTGAATTGGCAAACTTTGAAATTCTGATCGTAAGTGGCTTAGCATATGGAATTGATGGTTTAGTACATCGGACTTGTATAAACTATGATATCCGAACTGCGGGAGTACTTGGGCATGGCTTGAATATCGCATACCCACATCAGCATAAAAGCCTTTACCGATCCATGGCAGAAAAAGAGAGCCTACTCAGTGAATTTTCGTCACAGCATAAATTTTACAAACAAAATTTTGTGAGAAGAAATCGGATCGTTGCCGGCATGTGCGATGCTGTAGTTGTGATCGAGAGTGGAATCAAGGGCGGTTCACTTATAACCGCAAGCTTGGCAAATTCTTATCACCGGGACGTTTTTGCGCTTCCCGGCAGATACTCAGACGTAAAATCTGCAGGATGCAATGCGTTGATCAAGAATAATAAGGCTGGAATGATCGAATCAGCTTATGATCTCATACATGCTTTGATGTGGAAAGAAAATGAGGATATTGCTCGGTACAGGCAAAAAGAATTAATGTTGACTTTATCAGAGGATGAAACTAAAATTATGGATTATCTTAACACCCATGATGAAGTTTTGATCGAAAAATTGGCTAATTCTTCGAAAATTCCGTTACAAAAACTATCATCGCTCTTACTTTCACTGGAATTGAGAGGATTAATTGCAGCGATACCAGGTAATAAATACAAACTCATATAGATAGCCCGATGAGTAAAAAACAGAGAAGAAGAGAAAAACAAATACAGCAACAGATCCAGGAAACACAAACGCAAGTTACTCCTGTAAGCAAGAGTAATCCGGGTAAAAATGTGCAGCTCCTTATTATCTTTCTCCTGGGATTTCTTTTGTATGCCAATACAATTCCAAACGAATTTGCAGTGGACGACTCTATTGTCGTCTCTGAAAATCAATTCACTCAAAAGGGTTTTGCTGGTTTAAAGAAAATTTTCACAACGGATGCTTTTGAAGGTTTCTTTGGTGAAAGAGGTGCAAAATTGGTTGCTGGCGGAAGGTATCGACCATTTTCGATCGCTACTTTTGCCATCGAAAAGGAATTGTTCGGTGGAGAGCAGTATAATCCACATGTTGGCCATACCGTAAATGCTATTTTATACGGAATCACAGGGATAGTGATCTTTCTCTTTTTATGTCTGATCATCCCTATCAAAACAAAGGATCATTGGTTGATCAACCTTCCATTTATTGTTACCGCTTTGTTTCTATTTCACCCGATACATACTGAAGCAGTAGCCAACATCAAAGGGAGAGATGAGGTCATGGTTTTCCTTTTTTCAATGCTGGCTCTACTTTACTCTGTAAAATACATCGATAAAGGGTCGCTGAAATACATACCACTTGCTATATTATTTTTCGCGCTTGGACTTTTCTCCAAAGAAAATGCGATCACCTTTATTGCGATAATTCCGCTTACAATTTACTTTTTCAGAAGTAAAGTAAGGATGTCAAAATATGTTGTTTTGGTTACTTCTCTCTTGATCACTACCGGCATTTACCTTTTATTGAGAAACGAGTTTACAGAGTCATCTATCTCCGATAGCTCGAATGAGATCTTGAATAACCCGTTTGTAAGAGCATCTACCTCTGAGCGTTTTGCAACAGTGCTTACTACTTTTGCGCATTACCTGAGGCTTCAGATCTTTCCTCATCCCTTAAGTCATGACTATTATTTTAATCAGATCCCAATAGTTGGTTTTTCTAATCCACTTGCCATGTTCTCTGTGGTTTTTCATCTTGGACTGATGGTTTTTACTTTGTACAAATTGTTTAAGGGAAGTAAGAGTTTATGGCTGTATGGGATCTTGTTCTACTTTATTACTTTTTCTATTGTGTCCAATGTGCTTTTTACAGTTGGTGTAGCAATGTCTGAACGTTTCATTTATGTCTCTTCATTTGGCTTCAGCATCGTGTTGGGATATTTCATTTATAAAGGATACACCAAATGGAATCCTAAAATTTCACTGGGAATTTTATCTGTGATACTCTTGCTTTATGGCATAAAGACTATTGAACGAAATCCGGATTGGAAGAATAATTTTGTATTGTTTACACATGATGTTTTCATTTCCTCTAACAGTGCAAAGCTTCAAACAGCAGCAGGAGGGGAGTTAATTGCTGAATCAGATAAGACTAAAAATGAAGCTCTGAAAAATGAATACCTTGAGAGATCATTCTTCCATCTGAATAAAGCCGTTGAGATCTACCCTCAGCATTCGAATGCCTGGTTATTATTGGGAAATGCTGCATTTAAAACAGATAACATTCCGGAAGCTGAAAAGTATTATCATACCGCAATAACTTACAGACCCGGTTATTACGATGCATACTTTAATCTTGGGGTTATTATGTCAGAAACAAAGCGATATAAAAAATCGATCAATTTTTACAAGAGAGCGATTAAATCAAGACCAGAGAACATTGCGCCGATAAACAATCTTGCAGATTCATATTTCAACCTAAACAAAGCCGATTCATCGATCCTGTTCTACCAAAAAGTATTGGCTTTGCAGCCCGAGAATGCAGCGACATTAAACAGAATTGGGATCATCTATGGGCAAAAAAAGAATGATATTCCTAATGCAGTGCGTTTTCTGGAGAGAGCAGCGGAGTTACAACCACAAGTAATAAAATACCTGGAAGATCTGGGAGTTGCTTATGGGTTTCAGGGCGAGTTTCAAAAGGCGATGAAGATATTCACTGAAATCATTGAAAAGAATCCTAATTACGGTAGTGCATACTTTAATATGTCTGTAAGTTTACGAAATCTAGGTAGGGAACAAGAATCGCTGGAGTATTTGAAAAAAGCACAGGAATTGGATCCGGCATATAAAAATGTCAACTTTTAAGAACTTACACATTATCGTTACTTTTTTATCTTAGAATTTTGTGAAAAGCTTTATTAGCTTGTATTTGAAGGACTAAAAAAACTTTCCTGTGGTTGCAACTAGCACTCCGCTATCCACGATCAAAATACGATCAATTATATAAGAAAGTCACTAAATATCTTAAAGGTAAAGAGGTTTTCGTGAGGGATTGCTACGCTTGTGCACATCTCGGGCGTGATCCTGAGGTATATGATAGAACAGCGAATCAACTGGAAAAGGAGTTCATAAATCACTTCGAAAAATTGCAGCTAAAGCGAATGAAACCATACTGAACTCAGCTCTAAAGCAAACGATAAATATCTAATCAATATACTAATGTGTTGATAAACAGTATTCTTCTGCAACATCCAAGCCCCTATCTTGTAAATTAATTTGAAAACATCAGACGGTCTCAGGCAACCTTAATTCTGTTTGCTGCATCTTATAAGTGCAACCGATCATTAATTATTTATTGAAAAAGATTACAATGAATTATTATTATATGAATATATTATATATATTTGTAATGAATTCGAGTAGAACGAAAAGAAGTTCAAAACTGCCATGTGTTTTGAATAAAATCTTTTAGCCATGATGAGTAGAGTAAAAAGCCTTTTAATGTTGGCCTTAATGGTCACGTGCTTTCTATCCGAGAAAGCATACGCAACCCACGCAATGGGTGGCGATATCACCTATCAGTGTTTAGGAAACAACCAATATTTGTTAACTCTAAAGTTTTATAGAGATTGCAATGGAATACCTGCACCTGTAGGCGGAAGTGATTTAGTATTCAAAATCACTTCACCTGATTGTAATGCAAATTTCACTGCATCATTTATACCAATTCCAGATTCAACAGAGATCATAACTCCAATTTGTTTTGCAGCGGTCGATCGTTGTACATCAACTTCGGGTGTTTTTGGTATAGAAAAGTATGTATATCAATATACATTAGATCTATCTTCTTATAACGGATGTGGCGACGATTGGAGTCTCGAATGGGATTATTGCTGTAGAAATAATGCGATTACCTCACTTCAGAGCCCGGGTTCTCAGCAAATCTATCTAAATACAACTATCGACAACACTATCGGCACAAATAATCATTCGCCGGAGTTTCGAAATGAACCAACACCTTTTGGATGTGTCTTGCAAGAAATGACTTATAACCATGGTGTAAGAGATCTTGATGGTGATTCGCTGGTTTTTTCTTTAGCACCAGCTCGAACGGTTAATGGAAATACAATAACATATGCGAGTGGATATTCCGCAAGCCAACCGATAAAAACGACTACCGGTGTTCAGATCGATCCTCAAACGGGATCTTTAACTTTTACACCAAGTGTTCAGCAGGTAGCTGTTGTAAGTGTACTTGTTGAAGAATATAGAAATGGAGTTAAGATCAACGAGTTGATCCGTGATGTTCAATTTTCAATTGTTCAATGTACTAACTTCCTTCCTACTGTCTCTGGTTTCGATAGCACGGATATGTTTACAATTGATGCTTGTGTAGGAGATACGGTATGTTATACTTTTTATTCAGACGACGCAGATCCTGGAGATTCTGTTTATTTAAGCTGGAATCAAGGGATCGTTGGAGCTGTTTTTACAACAACCAATGGAAGCGATTTGATGGCGAAGGCGACTCTTTGCTGGGTTCCAACTTCCAGTAATATCGGTCCAAATCTGTTTTCGATAACAGCACGCGATAATGCTTGTGACCTCAACGGTGTGAGTTCCTTCGGATATAAGATCCAGGTTTTCCCATCAAAAGATGCTGAGCTTCCGCAGGATTTCTCCGTGTGTTCAGATACTTCCGTTACAATTTCCGGGAATCTTCCAAAAGGAACTGTCAATTCGAGGTGGAACGTCTCTGGTGTTATGGCTGATACGATGC